>CAIUGE010000057.1 GCA_903898645.1 Oligoflexia bacterium
CATTTTCAGGCGCCTTTTTTGCAGCCGCCTCATAATTGCGACGCGCATTTTGCACATCATAAAGAGCACTGAACATATCTCCCATTTCAAGCAAGGGGAGAGGGGAGTCATCATCGGCTTCCCTTGCTTGAAGCAAGGGCGCCATAGCATCTTGGAACTTGCCTTTCCTCATCAAATTTTCTGCATCGCGTAGATGGCTATACATACGAGCAGTTTGCTTCATATGATCCGCTTCTTTCCCTTGACCAAGCTCGCCGCGTAACGTGTAAAGCTCCAAAATGATGTCACGATTTTCGGAATCGAGTTTATGAGCCCGCTCAAGTGCAAGGAGGGCTTGCTTGGGCGTACGCACACGTAAAAGCTTTGCTGATAGGTAGTAGGCAGCTGCAAGATCAAGGGGATCAAGTAAATTGACGTTATCCAAGAGCTCATTGAGGCACTCCTGCGCCAGCTTCGAATTCCCTTTTTTGAACAAAAGAGATGCGAGACGAAGCCGCGATTTTCCATGATCAGGCGACGCATGGATAGCTTTTTGATACTCTGCTTCTGCGGTACCAAGGTCAAGCAATGCCTCTGCTATCTGGCCACGCAGATAAAAAACTTTTGGACTAAATGCCTGATTATCTGGAATCTTAGCAATGTACTGCGCTGCATTTTGGTACTCTTCACGGACAAAAAAAGTGAGCGCAAGGTAGTAAAACATTTCCACACCGAAGCGGGCGTGCGTCTTGGTGTAATCAACGATACGTGCTTTTGCGACTTCATATTTATGCACCATGATGTAAAACTCAACATCCGCAATGACGGTTTCGGGCAAATCGAGTGATTTTGCCCTCGCCATATCAAGGAGTTTTGCAATCACTGCAAAAGAGTTGTCATCTTTTTGGCTGGAATCAATCACATTCAGGTAGCTGGAAACCAGCATTGCTAAAGCACGGACATTATGCATATCCCATGCAGCAGATTGCCGGAAAAGAGCTACTGCCTGCCGGTAGCTTGCCATGGTATCACGGACGTAAAACTGCATTGCTTTGCGATAGGCCTCGTTACTTTTGCCTGGATCTGATTGACCTTCACGAAAAGCAGGCAATTCAAGATGCAGGAGCCCGAGCCTGGGAGCGATTTTTTTAGAAGAATCACTGAGAATCGTTTGGTACCCTAAAATACCAATACCGACACTGGCAAGCACTACACCAATAAACTTCATAATCCGCTTCAGCCCCAACATAAATGCGGGCGCGTCCTCATGCGTGAAAACGGTTACCTCGTCATGCAGTGACGATGTAACCGTAATCGAGGCAGTCTCTTTTTTTGGATAATCTTCAAGGACAATAGGGGCAGTCTCAAGCTGTACCATGGGGGCGCGCACCTTTGTTGACTCTAAGGGCTCCGCCACGGTTACATCCATAGCCAAAGCGGCATCTGGAAAAAAACCCTTCAAAACCACCCGAATTGGTCGCCAATCCCCATCAGGGTAGATGGCGGCTTCCTCTTCGCCAGTAATAATCTTTTTTCTTACAAAGGCCTCTATCCTTTCTAAGGTAAGAGGCGATAGCACACGACCTGAAGCAAGCTTAACGCGATAATTCATAGACCTGAGATAAGTCTGATCAAAGCATCAGGGAAAAAACTCATATGCAGCATCAGCCCAAGCACAAGACTCAAAGCGAAAAATGCTCCAACCGGAGTGCGAACGCGCGACATAACCCCAATTGGCTCCTTCATGTAAAAATTGATCAGAAGACGCACATAGGCCGCTAATCCCAAGGTGCTTGCAAGCATGGCGAAAAGCACAAGCGTGCGATCCTGTAAGAAAACAAAAAGTTGGTACTTCCCAAAAAATCCAGCAAGTGGCGGCATGCCTGATAAGGAAAGAACAAAAAGACTCATGAGTCCACCTAGAACAGGGTGCCGGCGCCCAAAACCAGCGCTTTCAAGTGATGTCAAAAGCGAATCATCTGGCCCTGACATCAAGGTGAGAATAGAAAAAACACCCAGTGATGCAACGCTATAGACGACGAGATAAACAATGATTGCACTCGATGAGCCACCTAAGATACCAAGCAGCATATAGCCGGTATGCGCAATGGAGGAGTAGGCAAAAAAGCGTTTCAGCCTTGTCTGCGTGAGAGCGACAGCATTTCCTAAAAAGATAGCAGCGATGGCCGCAAAGCGGATCAAATCCCAGAAATAATCAGGCATAGTACATGATGTCAATACCCTGACAAAAGCAAAGACGCTTGCTGCTTTCACAGCTGAAGCCATAAAGCCCGTCAGCGGCACCATCGCTCCTTCATACACATCTGGTACCCACATCTGAAAAGGAGGTGCCCCCATCTTAAATAGAAACCCAACCGTAAGCAGCCCAATACCAAGATAGCCTAAATACCCATTTGCCTTAGCAAGTGCTGTAAATGCTAAAGAACCTGTTGCCCCAAAAATAAAACTCATCCCATAAAGGAAGAAAGCTGATGCGACAGACCCTAAAAGAAAATACTTGATAGCCGCTTCACAGCATGCTCGCCGTGAGCGCGCAAATGCAACGAGCACATAGATAGATAAACTCATCAGCTCAATACCGATAAAGAGAAGCATCAGGTCAGCTGCTGCATTCATGAGCTGCATACCTGCAAGAGACAGGAGCAAAAGGATCTGGTATTCAGGATGCTGCTCTTTTTTCTGATCAAGGTACCGAAATGAGACCAAAAATGTCACAAAAGCGGCAAATCCGGTCAAAGCGCTCACAATACGAGAGAGCACATCAAATTGCAGACCAAACACACTCACAGTGCCTGCACCAGAGAGGGAATCAATAACGACAAAAGCGCTAGCACTGAGCGCAACCAGAAGGCTTGGCCATTTCGATTGCCACAACGCAAGCATCATAATGATCAGAACTGCGATAATTGTAACAGCCAAAGGCCGAAGAGCTAAAAGCTGCTCTATGGAAAGTGCTTGAATCTCAACCATGATGGTACCCACCCGTTGTTAAAAAAAACTGCATTTTAAGAATACTTGGCTCAAGCTGATGGAAAAAACTTCCTGGCATCAGCCCTAACCAGAAAATACCCAAGGTAAAAGGAAGCAGAATTAAAATTTCTCGATGACTCAGGTCAACCGCAAGACTCGGCGATTTTGCCTGGCCGTACAGGATACGCTCAATCCATTTAAGCATATAAACGGCACCAAAGATTGCTGATAGAGCCGCGATGCCCGCATACACTGGCATGGTCTGCCATGCACCCAACAGGATTAGAAACTCACCGACAAAACCGCTGGTACCGGGAAGCGCGACACTAGCAAAGGTCATGAGGACAAGGAAAAAAGCCATTTTTGGCATGCTGCGTGCCAGACCACCAAATGCAGCAATTTCTCTTGTATGGAACCGTTCATAGATCATCCCAACAATCAGAAACAAGCCTCCTGTGGCAAAACCATGGCTGATCATCTGGGCAATACTCCCCGCCATCGCAATGGAATTAAGAGCAAAAAGCCCCAGCACAACAGCACCCATATGACTCACAGATGAATAAGCTACTAGCTTTTTCATATCAGTTTGCACAATAGCAACCCAAGCGCCATAAATAACAGCTGTAGCCCCAAGCGCCATACCTAAAGGCTGAAAGAAATGGGCTGCTTCTGGAAAAAGAGGGAACGCGATACGCACCAGTCCATAGCCACCAAGTTTTAACAGGAGGGATGCAAGGATCACACTCCCTGCAGTCGGCGCCTGAACATGTGCATCTGGCAGCCAGGTATGGAGGGGGAAACACGGCATTTTAATCAAAAAGGCGAGCGCAAAAGCTGAAAAGAGGAGTCTGCTCGGGATAATCGCGCCATGCACTCGCAAAAGATCTGGCAGGTAGCTGGAGGGCACCCCAAACTGAAGTTTATGCATGTACACCAAGACCATAATGCTCACAAGCATGCACGCTGATCCCACAAAGGTGAAAAGTACAAATTTCATCGATGCAAAGAGCCTCTCTTTGCCTCCATAAATACCAATGATAAACAACATGGGAACAAGCATAACTTCCCAAAAAACATAAAAAAGAAACATATCTGCTGCGAGAAAACTCCCCAAAACTGCAGTTTCAAGCAGGAGCATATGAAAACAGTATTCAGCAACACGGTCCCGAATTGCATGCATAGAGGCAAAAAGTGCAATCGGCATAACAAGAAGTGTCAGAAGGACGAACCAGACACTGAGCCCATCTAAGGAAAGTGCATAGCTCACTCCTAATTGAGGGATCCAGGTGTATTTTTCCTCACTATTGGGAGAAAGCATCATACCAAGTCCGAATGTCAGGACTGTTACAAACAATGACCCATACCAGAGTGCTACATCACGGCGCAAAAGCCCCAGTCCACGGGCACCAAGACCCAAGAAAGCCGCAGCTGCTGGCAAGAAAACAAGGAGTGACAAAAGATGACTACTATAGCTGGCCATAAACCATATACCCCATTATAAAAAAGGCGCCCATCACCATACAGGCAATAGAAATATGCAAAAATCCCGGCTGAATCAGACGCAAAACATCCCCTGATGCCCGGCCACCTGAGGCAAGAAGCATAATAAAACCATCAATACAAAGCACATCAATTGTGCGCCACACAAAGCCATAGATCTGTCGTAAGGGTTTGAGAAGCACCAGATCAATGGCTTCATCGACATACCAAGCATGTGCCAACGCAGTCGAGAGCCACCCATACTGCTTCTGAATACGCGCCCGAATCGGCTGACGCGATTCATCGTACATGAAAAAAGCCAGAGCAATGCCAAGGCCTGCAATACATGCACTCACGAGCATGAGAATCCACTCTAACTGGGAACTCTCAGCCTCTGCATGAAAGGCCAGTGTATGCGAGATCATATGCCCGAAAATGCCCCCTAGAGCACTTAAGCATGCAAGGACACAAAGCGGCGCCAGCATGCCCCAGGATGATTCATGAGCATGGGTGTGCTTGGTACCTAAGAACGTGACAATGTAAAGACGCGTCATATAGAAAGCTGTCATACAGGCTGTGACAAGACCTAAGGCCCAGAGTCCAGTATGACCACTGGTAAAAGTATGAAAGAGAATTTCGTCTTTTGAGAAGAACCCAGAAAAAGGAGGGATGCCACAGATAGCAAGCCAGCCCAAGGTAAAAGTTGCAAAAGTTACAGGCATAGCTTTTTTCAGCCCACCCATCTTCCACATATTCTGCTCACCATCCATTCCATGGATCACGCTACCTGCAGCCAAAAAGAGCAATGCTTTGAAAAAAGCATGGGTAACAACATGGAAAACTGCTGCCTCATAGGCACCAACGCCACAGGCTAAGAAAAGGTACCCGAGTTGCGAAACAGTTGAGTACGCTAGCACTTTTTTAATATCGTCCTGGACAAGCGCAATAGTTGCAGCGACAAAAGCCGTTACCCCACCCACTGTTGCCATCACGATATGGAGACTTTCTGCTGCATCAAAAAGCACATGAAGGCGTGTAACTAAATAGACACCCGAGGTCACCATAGTTGCAGCATGGATCAGTGCAGAGACAGGAGTCGGCCCCGCCATAGCGTCAGGCAACCAGATATAGAGTGGAATCTGAGCCGATTTTCCAGTGCATGCAAAAAAGAGAAGTGAGCAGGCAATCAGGACAGTCGTGGGACTAAGCTGTGCATGCGTTAAGGTCTCAATATCGAGTGAGCCACAGGCCTGAAAAAGCACAAACATCCCAAGCAAAAACCCCACATCCCCGATACGATTGACGATAAAAGCTTTCGCTCCTGCTTTCGCTTTTTCGCTATCGTCAAACCAAAAACTAATCAGGAGATACGAACAAAGACCCACACCTTCCCACCCACAAAATAGAATAGGGAGTGAACCGCCTAAAACAAGCACCAGCATGGATCCGCAGAAAAGACTCAGGTATGCAAAGAACTTCTGGATCCCAGAATCATGCGCCATATAAACAGTTGCATAGATATGGATCAGTGTCCCAACGCCTGTAATCACTAAGACAAAAATACTCGACAGGTGATCAAGCCTCAGCACAAAGGGGAGCTCAAAGCTTCCCGTCGCAATCCAAGGAAGAGAAAAGGTCACATCATGAAATGCAAGAGCGCTTGCCAGGCAAAAAGAAGTGAAAAGTGCAAGGGTTGACACAACACCAGCAGCCATTTTCCATGGTTTTTTTGCAAAAAGATACCAAAACCCATTAAAAATACTTGCAAGAAATGGAAGAAAACAGAGGAACGCTAATTGCATACTTTTTACTCCCGCATCCCATGCACAGCATGGGTATCCACTGATCGAAATGTCCGGAAAAGGGCAATCACAAGGGCAAGGCCAATAGCCGCTTCAGCTGCTGCTATGGTCATTGTAAAAAACACATACACTTGCCCTGTGAGCAATCCCTGTTGCTGCCCAAAGGCAACAAATGTGAGATTCACAGCATTCAACATCAACTCAAGACTCATCAACATAACAAGGATAGTGCGCCGGAGCACAATCCCCAAAAGCCCTATCAGAAATAACGCAGCTGCAAAAGACTCAACCATTTTTTTTCATCCCTTCGCCTTTCGATGCCTCTTAGAAAGAGTCAGTGCACCTACAATTGCCGCTATCAATATGAGTGATGTGGCCTCAAATGCTGCAATATGCTCCGAAAAAAGCAAAAGCGAAACTTTCTCTGTATTATCTGCGCCCATCTGCCGGTAGGGCACATAGCGATGCGCAAACACCCAGACAAGCATTGCAAAGATCGTCGATACGCCTAGTGTCAGTATAAAAATCCAGAGACGCTCAAGTATGCTTTGCGGTCTCACCTCTTCTGGCAGTATTTCTGGATCAAGCAGCATCACAACAAAGACAAAAAGCACCATGACAGCGCCTGCATAGACTAGGATCTGCAGCACCGCAAGGAAATGGGCACCCAACATGGCATACATTGCAGCACACGTTATAAGCACAACCATCAAACTCAGCACACTCAGCACCGCTCGGCGCTGTAAAATCACACTGAACGCTGCAGCAATTCCAATACCAGCACAGATGTAAAAAGGTACGTCCATTTACTTATTTCCCCGCTGCTCTAAAAGCATGTCTTTCCGTAAGACTTCACGCGAATGTGTCGCCATTTCGTAGATTGCACTGAGCTTGATGGCATCCTTGGGACAAGCCTCCTCACACATGCCACAAAAGCAGCAACGCAAGAGATCAATCTCAAAACGTACTGGGTACTTTTCCTTGTCCGCCTGTTCGCCTGCCTCAATATGAATACACTCGGCTGGGCACACAGTCGGGCACAGCATACATGCAGTACAGTTCTCCACACCATTAGTAGCTTTGATGTAGTGGAGTCCACGAAACCTGTCAGAATAGGCGCGCCGCTCCTCTGGATACTGAATTGTCACCTTGCGACTAAAGAAGAAATTCTTCAGCGTGATCGCAAGACCTTGAATAATTTCAACGATATAAATCCGAGTAAAGAATCCTTTTTTTTTACTAAGCAGCATATACTATATTACCTTGTAGACGACGAGCATAACCGTCAAAGCTATATTCACCATGGCGAGCGGCATCAGAACCTTCCAACCAAGATCCATGAGCTGATCATAACGAAACCTTGGTAAGGTCCATCGAACCCAGACAAAAAACCACATAAAAAAAGCAATCTTGAGGCCAAAACTCAGCATCTGAAAACCAGCCCGCAGACAATCGCCTTCAAAACCAGTCAGATGGATCAGATCCAGCACGGTATGCATACCCGGCAAGAGCTGAAATCCACCAAAATACAGTGTCGCGATCAAGCCCGAGGCTGTTGTCATATTAATGTATTCTGCCATCATGAACATGGCAAATTTCATTGCCCCATACTCAATATGGTAGCCTGCGATCAATTCAGACTCCCCTTCAGCCAAATCAAAGGGCAGACGGTTTGTTTCAGCAAAAGCGCAGGTAAGAAATATCAAAAATCCCAAGGGCTGAATGAAAATTCCAAGCTTGGGAATACTCAGTGAACCAATATGAAAAAGCTCCTGACTTTGAAGTGCAACAATATCCTGCAACTGAAAACTCCCTGCCGCAAGAATCACACCAATAACAGAAAGCCCCATTGGCAACTCATAGCTCATCAACTGACTTGCACTACGCAAAGCTCCCATCATAGCATAAGCACTTTGAGACGCCCATCCGGCCATCACGATGCCATAGACGCCAAGGGAAGCAATAGCAAAGATATACAAGAAACCCACATCAAGATGCGCCACTTGAAACTCAAAAACTTCATTATTAAATATGATATTGCCAGCAAAAGGAATAACAGCAAAGGTCATAAAAGCGGGAGCCAATGATACTAGGGGCGCGCACAGGTAGGGCACAGCACGCACATGCCCAGGCACTCCATCTTCCTTCCAGAAAAATTTGATCATATCAGCAAGCGCCTGCAGCAGACCAAAAGGCCCTGCACGATTCGGACCTAAACGATTTTGCATTAAAGCTGCTCCACGACGCTCCACCCATAACATAATAGGTACAACCGAGATCAGCGCAACAACAACAAAAAGAAGCTTTGCCAGCATAAAAAGGAACTGATTATCCACGCTCGCCTCCATGCATCCATTGCATCACAATTTCTGGCACACTTCGGCACATCCCAGGAACTGCAACTGCTTGTTTCAAAGCCTGATCAGTACCCTGGAAATTGGTCACTGTCCCATTTTTCTCAAGATACGAAAGCCCAGGTAAAATGCCCTGACAGGAAGGCGTTTTTTCCTTCTCCCAAAACACACCCATACCTACCCAAGGCGTCTCACCCAATTGCGGCAACTTTGTACGTCCTGCACGCACAATAATGACAAGTTCTGCCTTCTGCCCCGCATACCACGATAAACCGCGACGCTTCAATCCATGAAAATTCGCAGCCATATTCGTCCGTCGCAAGATGGCATCATAGTCTGCATCAGTATCAGAACCAAAGGCAAGGAGCTGCGCACCATAGAATTGTGCAAGCTGACTAACAGCATCCACCTCTTCATGCGTCAAATCAGTTGCCACTAAAAAGAGGGCACCTGTCATTTTTGCACGAAGTTGCTGAAGCGCTTCCTGCCACGCAAGCTCTTGACCATCAAACCAAGGCACGCATAAGCGCGACTCTTCTTGGTAAGCATGGTACATAAATCGACCTTCATCACACATCCAGTACTGATTTACGGCCTGATTCTCACGCGGTATAATACGGTACACATGATCATCATGTGTTTGTAGCTCGATACTACACCCACGTGAACAACCGGCACAAATGGTCGGTGTCTTTTTTAAAAACCAGGCACGTTTATGGAACCGAAAATCCTTCAGTGTCAACGATCCTGTTGGACAGATATCAGAATAATTACCCGCATAGTCTGTCTCTAAAGGACGCCCATCTGCTGTAGTAATCTCTGTTGCATTGCCTCGCTGCATCGCGACCATTTCAGGCAGTTTAGCGATTTCATCTGCAAAACGAATACACCGCGTACAATGGATACAGCGATTCATATTCTTTTGAATCACAGGGCCCATATCAAGATCCACATAGGTCCGTCGCTCTTCTGTATAGCGTGAATACTGGCTCCCATGTTCAAAGGAATAGTCTTGAAGATCGCACTCGCCTGATTTATCACAGATCGGACAATCAAGAGGGTGATTGACCAGGAGGAACTCCATGGTTGACTGGCGAGCATCGAGCACTTTTTGCGAATTCGTATGAATGACCATGCCGTCTGTTGCTGGAGTCGAGCAGCCAGTTTGCAACTTCCCCATCTTCTCAACTTCGACTGTACACATACGGCATTGCGCAACAACACTCAGCCCAGGGTGGTAGCAAAATACCGGGATTGACACCCCAATACGTTTTGCAATGTCGACAATATTCTCACCTACTGAGAACTCTGCTTCACGCCCGTCTATGATGCATTTGGGCATTTACCACCTCGTATATGTGCCTCAAAATCAGCACGAAATTTTTTAACAAAACTCATCACAGGACCTGCTGCTGCATCTCCAAGTGCGCAGAGCGTCTTACCCTGGATCTGATCTGCAATATCAGTTAAAAGTCCTAAATCCTGGACACGTCCATGTCCATGTTCGATACGCTCAAGGACATCTTCCATCCAACGACAACCTTCTCGGCATGGCGTACATTGCCCACAGGATTCATGAGCGTAGAACTTTGTTATACGCGCAATCAACTTGACCATACAATGCGCATCACTGACAACGATCAGAGCTGCTGAGCCCATCATCGTGCCAATTTTTGCCAATGGCTCAATATCATAGATAACATCAATCTCATCTGCCGTTAAAACTGGAGCAGAAGATCCCCCTGGAATAACAGCCTTCAAAGGCCGATCACCCAGAATACCTCCACATGCATCAAAGATAATCTGGCGGATAGTCATGGAACCTGCATGAATTTCTATCACTCCAGGCTTTTTAACATCCCCCGAAACACTAATAAGCCGCGTCCCACCAGATTTTTCAATACGACCTAGGCTCGCAAACCATGCTCCGCCCCGACTGATAATAAAAGGCACTGCAGTCAAAGTTTCGACATTGTTCACAATTGTTGGGCACCCGAATGCTCCAGATTGCGCAGGAAAAGGAGGCTTGACACGCGGCTCTCCACGCTTGCCTTCAAGCGAATTAAGCAACGCTGTCTCTTCACCACAAATATAGGCGCCCGCTCCTCGGTGCACCGTTATATCGCATGCAAAATCAAGTCCGCACACCTTTTCGCCCAATAAACCTGCAGCATAGGCTTCTTTCAGGGCTTGTTCTAAAATGCGTGCCTCAGCTACATACTCTCCGCGCACATAAATGTAGCAGCTCCGTGCCCCTATTGCATAGGCACCAATCAGCATCCCCTCAATGAGGAGATGTGGCGTATAGCGCAACAGCTCCCGATCCTTAAATGTACCAGGCTCAGATTCATCTGCATTACACACAAGCACCTTCGGTTTAGGACTTGCTTGCGGAATAAATCCCCACTTCATACCGGTTGGGAAGCCTGCGCCGCCACGTCCACGAAGCGCTGAGACCTTTACCTCATCAATTACCTTGGCTTGCCCCATAGCAAAGGCCTTAGGGAAAGCTTGATACCCTTGCATCTTTTCTTGATAATACGCTAGGGATGCAGCTCCTGCATGAAAATGCTGAATATACAGTGTTTCTTCACTCACAGGCCAAGCTCCACAAAGAGTTTTTCCAGTACTGCTTCATCCAAAGATTCCACATAACGATCTCCCAGCATCAAGGCAGGCGCTGTACCACATGCACCTAAACATTCCTCTTCCATGAGCGTCACTTTACCGTCTAACGATGTCTCTCCCCTGCGTATCCCAAGTCGCTTCTCACAAAATGCAATAAGCCGGTCCGCCCCACGTAAACTGCATGAAACATTTGTACACAAACGCAGGACATGCGTCCCAACAGGCTTGAGATAATACATCGTATAAAAAGATGCAACTTGCCGCACAACTGCTGGGTGCAAACCTATCCACTCAGCGATCTCATCGAGCACCTCAGGCGACAACCACCCAGATTGCTTTTGTGCAGCATGCAAAGCAGGTAGCAACAATGCCGCCCGCTTTGGGTAGCGCGATGCAAGCGCTTCCAATTCATCACGTACAGACTGATCCAATAACTTACTCATCTAACGATCCAACTCCCCGGCAATCACGTTAATACTTCCTAAAGCTGCGACCATATCGGCAACCTTCTGCCCGCGCACCATGGCCGCCAAGGTCTGAAAATTCCAAAATGATGGCCCTCGTATGCGCATACGGTGAGCCCGTGGCCCACCACGACTCACAATATAAAACCCCAGCTCTCCATTAGCTGCCTCAACCTGCGAGTAGGCCTCGCCAGGTGGCACCTGGAAGCCTTCCATAAAGAACTTAAAATGATGGATCATGCCTTCCATCGTATTATGAACGCTGTCCTTATCTGGAATGCGCACACGCTTATCTTCTGTCCAAATAGGCCCGCTTTTCATTCTATCTGCACACTGAGTAATGATATTCAGCGATTCCCGGATCTCAGCAATACGGACAAGATACCGATCAAAAACATCACCTGAACCGCATACAGGGACATCAAATTCTACATTTTTATAGAATAGGTAGGGTTGATCACGGCGTAAATCAATGTCAATACCTGCCGCCCGGGCACAGGGGCCACTCACGCTATAATCCATACATTGCTCGCGTGTGAAAACACCCACGCCCTCTGTCCGCTGACGCCAGATTTTATTATTCGTCAAAAGTGCATGCATTTCATCAATAACAACCCGCGTCCGGCGCACCCACTCTTTCACTTCGCGCTCAAAACCTTCCGGCGCATCTGCCATCAGACCGCCCACGCGGGTATAGGATGTTGTGAGACGTGCGCCACAAAGCTTCTCAATAAGGGTGTAGGCTTCCTCTCTCTGGTGGTACCCATAGAGAAAATAACTAAAAGCGCCCAGATCAACTGCATTAATACCAACACAAATAAGATGATCGATAATACGCGCTATTTCGCTAACAATCATGCGAATCCAGACACAACGATCTGGCACGCCGATCCCCATCAGCTTTTCAACTGTCATCACGTAAGCCACATTATTAATCAATGATGAACAGTAATTCAGTCGATCGGTGTAGACAATGAAGTTGTGGTACGTACGATTCTCGCCAAGCTTTTCCTTCGCCCGATGAGTATAGCCAAACTCACAGTACGATGTCTCTATGGTCTCGCCACGAAGACGCGCACACATACGAAGCGCACCGTGCGTTGTAGGATGTGTCGGCCCAATATTTACCAAAAGATCGGCATTATCCCACAGCTCATCTGAATCATGGCCAAGGACTTGCTCCTCCATCTGCAGTAAATCAGGATTAATAGGTGCTGCATCTGGGAAAAGCTGGTACCCTTTGAGCGGATAATCTTTACGCAAAGGATGCCCGACCCAGCGATAATCCATCAGAATACGCCGCATATCTGGGTGCCCGCAAAAACGCACCCCAAACATATCGTAAACTTCTCGCTCAGCCCAATTTGCACCTGACCAAATATGCGCCAAGGAAGGCACCATCGCGCCTTCATGGGCAGCTGTTTTAACTCTCAGTCTTGATTTCTCACGTGGCGCAAAAAGCTGGTAGACAACCTCAAAACGCCCCCATTGGCCCGTCTCACCTTCATCGGTTGCTGTGATATCAGCCAAAAAGGTATAGGTACTTTTCAGCTGCAGCATGAGCGCAACAAGATTGCGCGATTCAATCACAAGAATAGGTACATCGGTAGGGTATTCAGGTGCAGCGAGAACTGCTAGAATTTGTGCACCAAAAACTTCTTGAGCACGCGCAATATGCTGAGCTGCAATATCACTCCCAAAACCATCCCCCCAATGCGTTGGCACCGCAACACGAACATCCTTATGCATGGCACACTCGCTGTTTTTGGGCATGCGTCGTACCGCGTTCAATCATATCTTGTAGCTCAAGCAATCCATGCAAAACACCTTCCGGCGCAGGAGGACACCCTGGCACATAGATATCAACAGGGATCAACGTATCTATCCCTTGAAGCACGCTATAAACATTAAAAATACCGCCTGATGAGGCACATGCACCAAAACTCATAACATACTTAGGATCGCTCATTTGATCATAAACAGTTCTTAAGATAGGCGCCATCTTAAGATTAATAATGCCGGCTACAATCAAAAGATCGCTTTGCCGAGGTGAAAATCGCACAACTTCTGCACCAAACCGTGCCATATCATAGTCAGCGGCGAGTGTTGACATCAACTCAATGCCACAGCAACTCGTCCCAAATGGAAGTGGCCACATTGAATTCTTCTTACCCCAATTAATAAAGTCATTGAGTCGGGTCGTTAAAAACCCAGCATTCCCATCCTTACTCATATTACTCCCACTCGAGTGCGCCCTTACCAAGCACATAGATATAGCCCACAACAACGATGAGCGTAAAACTACCCATTTCCCAAAAAATGGCGTTACCTGATGCGAGAAATTTTCGAAATGTCACCGCAAAAGGATAGAAAAAAACTGACTCAATATCAAAAAGTAAAAAAAGAAGCGCCACGACGTAGTACCGTACAGGCAATCGGTGGTGGGGCGCCTGGTACTGTGGCACGCCACATTCAAATGGCATATCCTTCCGGCGATTCGGAGTCCCTCCAGCAAGCGAAGTGAGCGCAAGAATCACACTTCCAACCAAAATCCCCACTGCAAGCAGTAAAAGCACTGGAACATAACTCATATCCCATGTATACCGAATGCCCATCCGCGCGGCTACATCAAAATCTCCGCTCCACCTAAAAAACCCAAAGAACGTGACGCGAAGAGCAAAAGCGTATCTGAAAAAAGCGTAAGTAAAATAAGTGGGACCAGAAGACAGAGAAGGACGCCAATCCGACTCCGACTGGGCGCAAGAGCAACACCTCCATCACCAATCATCTGGTAGGAGAGCTTAGCGACCGCTGCATGCCCAAGGAGCATCGTCAGAATAGCAAAGCCTGCAATAGCGAACCTCTTATGATGCACTGCAGCTCCTATCAAGGTAAATTTCCCCAAAAATCCCGGCAATCCTGGAGCACCTACCAGACAGAGAAAGAAAACAACAAAGCAGACTCCCTCAAAAGGAGCGGAGCGGAGCATACCGCGAACATCTCCAGCAAAAAATGCGAGTATATAAAAAATTCCACAGAGTGCAAAAAGCTCAATCACCAAGTTATAAAGGAGAGCGGCAACTGCAATCTTATCGAGCACTAAGAGCCCAATGAGCAAAAATCCAGTTTCAGCCACAATCAGATACCCAACCATGCGTTTGAGAGACTCCTGCATGGTCGCCATGATCCCTCCGCACAACAGTGTCAAGCTGATCACGATGGCAATCAGACGTGTAAAATTCCAGTCACCCACAACATGCCAGACCTGATCACCTTGATGGGTGAAAATACCAAGGATAAAACGCAAGGTCATTGCCATACCTGCCGTCCGTGATCCTATAGCAAAGAATCCTGCAGTAGGAATAGCAGCACCCTCGAGTATGTCAGGTACAATAAGCGAAAAAGGGAAAGCTCCAAGGGGAGCAGAGAAACCCAAGAAAAAAAGAGTAAAAACAACCACCTGAACATGCATAGGCAATGGATGCGCAAGCAGCGCCGCTTGCATCGATGTGATATCACCACAGCCGGTTGCAGCAAACAAAAGGCCAGAGCCATAAAGAAAAAAGCCAGTCGCCAAAGTATGAGCGAGCAGAAGTTTCATACTTCCCTCAGTTGCAACAATGCTCTGGCGTCTCGTTGCCAGCATAAAGAACGATGTGAGACTAAGAAAAAGAAGACTCAGAAAACCGAGGAACATCTCAGCCACTTCGGAAGCAAGAATCATGGCCATAACGCTGGCCAAGGTCAACGCACAGTACTCAGACAAGCGTGCCCGCGGAATATCATCAGGCAAAGTGATCAGATGGAAGGCTGCGAGCAATAAGAAAAAACACTTAAAAAAGAGACTAAATCCATCGACAACAATGGCACCATGAAAAATTGGCACAAGCGGCGCACCAACTTGATATATGATACAGGTTTCAATAAAAGCTATCGCAAGGCCAGCAAGGGCAATAAAAACACTGAGATGAAGCGATTCACCAAAACGGGTCATCTCACCTAACAGCACCAGCGCAAATGTTCCCGCTAAGACAATCTCTGGCAAAATGAGTATAACGTCTTTCACAGCAACTCACTCACCATCCCGATGCAACAAGGATAGCATCGTCAGAGCCGTTGGCCGTATCATTTCAATAAATGGTTTTGGATAAATCCCACATACACACATAAGAATAACCAGAGGGACAATCGCGAGTTGCTCACGTAGCGAGACATCAGGACCTCCCGACACCTGTGCTTTACCCAGAAAAATACTGCGGTACATACGGAAAAGAGCAGCTGAAACGAGTAAAAATGATAGGCTTAATGGAAAAATACTCCAGGGCCTTGCCGAAAAACCCCCTATCATAATCAGAGCATGCCCCACAAAACCCCCAAAACCAGGAAACCCCAGCAAAGACGCCACCACGACTCCTGCAACAACTGCAATCGTTGGTGCCTGCATACCGAGCTTATGTGATGTGCCTGGCGTACCTATAAAAACGCTGCTGCCAACGCGATCCGTCATAAGGCTAAGAAAGATCCCAAATCCCGCAAGCCCGATGCCAAGCATCAAAACTTGGTACAAAGATCCAACAAGCCCTTCAGGACTCAGTGACCCCGCGCCCATAAGAATCAACCCCAGCTCACTGATGCACACATGTGCCAGCAAGGTCCGAAGGCTTTTTTGTGCCACAGCTGATAAAGCTCCCATAAATAAATTCGTTAACCCAATAAGCACCAAGGCAGGTGCATGGGCACGAAGCACATCAGGGAAAAGGCAGTAGCTCATACGCACAAAGAGAGAGAGGGCAACAGGAACAACGCCAGCTGCAAGCGCGACAAGTACCGAAGGAGGAGCCTCTTCTGCTGCCTCAATAAACCACCCGTGAAAAGGCCACACAGGTGCGCGAAGCGCTAAACCGCCGCACATAAGTAAACACGCAAGTGTTGTCACCTTCACGCTCGTCCCAAAAACTGGCACAACTGCCTGACGAATAGCCCCCTGCGCAATTTCATGAATAGAAAAAGTATGAGGTTCAAGTGAATAGTAGATCAAAACAAGAGCTGCAAAAATGAGACTGTTCCCAACGACTGATGCCATCATGGTACGAAATGCAGCCTTTTCTCGCCCCTCGCCACCCCATATCCCAATCAGAAAATAAAAAGGCAATGCACTGAGACCCCAAAAAGAAAACTGCAAGAAAAGATCTTGAGCACAAAGGGCACCAAATAACGATGCTTGAAGAAGCAAAAAAAGGCTATACATGCCCTTCACCCCTTCTGCTCGCGTCCACTCGCATGCAATCAGCACTGGGAACAAAAGGGCAAGCAACAACACCACTAAGATATTGAATCCATCGACTGCCATGTCATAGCGTATGGCATAAGACCCGATCCAGGCAAAGACCTCTCCTGCCTGAGGATCCGCACTATCCGTACCAAGACTCATGACGAGGAAAAGTGCTGCGACACTTGCTGCCAAGGAAGAGCCGAGCGCAAGCCATTTGCTTTTTTTCTCAGGCAAGAAAACCTGTAGAAGAGTGCCGATAATGGGCAGAAAAACCATCCAACTAATCATGTGGTATTTCATTCTATATATTCCCTAAAAAATGAACCAAGACGCACGCTCCAAACCCAATAATAACAACGAGATACCACTGAATATTCCCGGTATGAAGAGCTTGAAAAAGCCCTCCAATTGTTCCAGACACAGACTGTACTAAGCGCAAAGCTCCGTGCCCAATGCTTCGTTCTGCACTGTGCATAGCGCCTGCAATGCCCGCAACTAAACACCACAAACCTTGAGGCAAAGCTTGCCGCCAAACACTTACCTCCAGAACATGACTAATCCCAAACCCAAGCATCCGGCATGTTGACCAGATCATGCTGCGCACTGCACTCATACCATAGCCCTCGGCAACAAAGGCGCGCAATTGCGGCATATGCGACACTGCTTTTGCAAATACATCTTCCTTCCGACCCACGGTCCAGTAAGCAGTCAAGAAAGCGACAAAAATTGCACCCCAATAGGCGGTAGAAATAGACAAAAAGTTCTCAAGTCCAAAATCCTGTGACTCAGGAGCTAAAAGCGGCGTCCACAGACGATCAACGTCACCTAAAAGCGCACCCCCCGTCAGCGAACCCGTCCAGACGCAAGCAACGTTCAGCATGACCCAAAGAAAGGACGCAAGAAGTGTATTCATACCGAGCTGCGATGCGGTTTGCGAATGCTTTGCTGATTTCACCAACAGCCATGTGATCCGCCAGCCTAAAAGAGCGTAGCAAAAAAGGGCCCCCAGCAGCACAGCCGCTAGTCCTGGAATAGCCATAGACTGATCCAAAACACGAAGTCCTGCAGTTGATGAATAAAAACCAAGGGCACCCGTCGCTGAAGCGCCGCCTAAAAAAGTAACAACTTTCATACCAAGCAGACGTAAAGAACGCGTTGCCTGTGGTACCTGGAAAACTGCCTGCGCACTCGAAAACACAAGAAGCCCAGAGCTTGCGCCCATCAGCATAGCAAAGGCAGTCAACCCCCCTGCGAGTGGTACATAGGCACAGACCAAAGCTAAGGCTGCACGAAACCACACACCAATAAGAGCTCCCCATTCCGTAGGCTGGAAAAATGCGGAGAACAATGCCAAAAAGCATGAGCCGATCATACCGTAACCAAAAAGATCAAAGAGCACCCCTAGCTCCCGAAATCGATCCTCAAAACGGAATAAAAGAGCAAGGGCAGAAAAAGCCGGTATCAGCTGGCAGATAAGCGCTTTGGTGGGTGAAAAAAGCTGTGATCGCCCTATACTCCAACTCAGCAGAGGAAAGGGTGCGAGCTGAAAAAAAATCCCCACTAATAAAAAGCCAAGACCGATAGGCGAGGAGGCGCCACCAAGATCAGCAATCCCCAAAGAGCGGAGTGAGGCCGCTTGAAAAAAAAGACTTGGCCCATGAGAAGCTAAAAAACTCATACCTAAGCAGGAAAGAAGAAGCCCAAATCCACGCTCACTGAAAAAAGTAGCTGCCCGATCTGCCTCTTGATCATCAACCCAGCTTGCACCCAGAGCAAGCACTGCAGCGCCGCCAGAAAGCATACAGCCACAAAGAACAAGCCACGGAGTGAGAGCACACCACGCTAAAACAACCCCACTCACACCAGCTAAAAGAGACGCATAGAGTCGAGATGCAAAGACCTCAGACTGGAATCTGCGATCATGCAGAAACAAAACACTCGTTGCAAGTAGTGCAGTCAAAAGTCCAAAGGTCATGCCGAGTGTATCGTGCAAAATACCAAGCGCTAAAGAGCCAGGCTCAAACCTTTGCCCAACAAATCCCGTCACATAGATGCTTGAGATAAAATGGCCATCTCCAAAAAAACCATTATCAATACCAAAAGCAGTAAGCAAAAGGAGCATGCCAATCCAAGCAAGCCAACTGCCTCGTCTCCCCAAAAACCGAGAACCTAAAATAATCCCCACTGCAAAACAAACATTCAGCAAAGCCGCGAACGCTATCAATGTTGGTGTTTGTCTTATCTCCATGAAATTACCTTTTTAAGGATCGCAACTGATCCATAGCAATAGATTTTTTGACTGAATACAGCCGAATACAAAGCGCAAACCCTGCCACAATAAGCCCAACTTGCCCTAAAAGAGCAAAAAGCCCAAGCACATTGGTACGTACAGAAAGACCCAACGCTGAGCCAGCAACGACAAAAAGGAGCGTTGCGCCCAGCATCAGCATCTGCATCCCAAGGAGCACTCCAAGTAAGCTACGCCGTAGCGTGATACAGATACATCCAAGTCCACCTAAAAGTGCTGCAACAATCATCATCATCGAACGTCTTTCTGGCCTACAAAGGGTCGAGCGGTCACACCTGCTCCGACAAGAACAAGAAGAAGAAAAAGACCTAAAATTTCAAAGGCGAGAAAATACTCATCAATCAGGCATTGCCCTATAGCCATCAAATCCGGCCGTATCTCTTCATGAATAGGTATAAGCTGCACCGTGCTCGCAATTAACCAGGCAAACCCAAGCCCCAAGATTGATGGGACAACCCATCTCAGTTTCTCAAAAAGAGTGCCTGGTGGCGAATCTTGCACAGTGTCAAATTCTCCAAACATCACGACAAAGAACATAAAGGAAATCGTTAGCAAGCTTGCTATAAGCCATTGCAAGAGCGCAAGAAACTCAGAACCTTGATACAAAAAAAGTGCGCCAAGCGCCAGGCCTGCAATCCAGAGCGCTAAAATTGCCCGTCTCATGGGCTCAATAAAAGTCGCAACAGCCGCAGCACCGATAACAACACATGCAAAAAGAATCTCCATCATGCACCCTCCTGTGGAGCGCTTAATCTTTGACGCGCAAGGTGCCACTTCTCTCGTTGTTCTTCTGTGACCTGCCCACGACC
This sequence comes from Oligoflexia bacterium, assembly GCA_903898645.1. Classification (GTDB taxonomy): domain Bacteria; phylum Bdellovibrionota; class UBA1018; order UBA1018; family UBA1018; genus CAIUGE01. Next base: position 20,087 of record CAIUGE010000057.1, read on the forward strand.
AAAGCTTGCCACCAAATCCTCAAGCTGGTAGGCGGCACCCTCGTACTGGCGTGTATGCACAAGGGACATAGGCTGGCAAATATCAACACAAAGACCGCAAAAAACACAGCGAGAAAAATCGACATCAAAAACTGAGACCCAAATACGGGAATCATGTGCACCAGGCTCAGACGCCACCTCGATACACCCGGCTGGACAGACATGCTCGCAGTCACCGCACCCGGTACAACGCTCAATGTCATTAAAAAGAAGCCCTCGACTGCGTGGTGGCAAGTCATCCGCAGTTTTTGATGAAATAGGGTCAGGATACCCGTCTGTTACCTCCTTGCGTGATTCTCCGATGCGCAGCAGATAAGGAAGCGTGGCAAAGCATGAACCCGCGATTGACAAGGAACTCTTGACAATACTGTGAAGGTACCAAAAAAGAGCTATAAATACTGAACGTCGAAAATACATCATACCATCGTCCAAAAAGCAGTTCCTACAAGCGCAACAAGCGCGAGTGGCCCCAGCACACCCCAAGAAAAATCCGTGATCTGATCAACGCGAGCACGAGGATTTGCACGTGCAATCCAGAGAATAAAGAGCATGAGAACATAGGTTTTCAAGAGCAACCAGGTCAGCTCAACAACACTGATACACACCTCAGCATCAAGAGCAAGAAACCAACTACGCAAAGACTCCGGAATACGCCACGCACCCATAAAGAGCACAACTGTCATAACAGACCAAATGAAAAACCCATAAAATCTTCCAAACTGAAACAGTGCAAGCTGTCTACCTGTGACGTGAACTGCCACCCCTCCATGGATGTCTGACATAGCAAGACCCCCATCAAGTGGTGCAATGGCAAGCAGAACGAGCCCGCCACCAACAAAGACAACAAAGGCAAGGAGCAGAAAAGGGTGAGCAAACATGGTCCAATGCAAAAATCCCTGCGATGCAGCGAGAGCACTCCAACGAAAACTCCCTGCATGCATACCGACACAAAGAATTCCAATAAGCGACGGGAATGTACCAGCTAAACTTTGCGCTGCTGTCCGAATACCACCTAACCATCCTGGCGTTGTATACTGCCCCAATCCAAGCAACATGGTGCCCAATGCAAGAACAAGCGCTGACCAAAAAGGAATAAAAACGCTCATCTGCGTATCAACCATCATAGCGAGCGACCCCAAGGGAATAGCCGCAAGAGATGCATAAAGAGCCATGGTATGCAAAAGCATCCAGAGGAGCTCACCCAAAGTTTGACTATGCATTGAATTTTTCTGCAGAAGCTTCACACAATCAGCAACTGGCTGCAGCATACCTCGGTAGCCTGTACGACAAGGCCCAACACGAGCCTGTAAATCAGCCGATAACTTACGATCCAAATATGCAATCAATGCACAGCTTGGCAAAATAACAAAAAGTGAGATGCAGGCTAACGCAATCAGCGGAATGCCTGGTACAGTGGCTGAAAACCCAAGTGCTCGTAGCCATAAAAAAACCCAGTTCACCGGTCTGCCTCCGCAATACTCAAATCTAAACTTGCCAACACAACGGGCAGATCCTCAATACGAATACCCCGCACAAGCTGCGGAAGAGCCCAAAGACTTGCGCGCGTTGGTGTTGAGAACTGAATGCGACCAGGAAAGTTTTGCCCATCTGAAACAACATGACACCCTAATCGACCACGCGCACTTTCCATACGCTGGTAAGACTCTCCTGGAGGGATGGGGTAGTTACGGTCAATGTGGATAGATGTATTTTGGTACACTCCAAGAGGCATTTGCGCAACCAATTGCCTCAGAATTTCTATACTTTGTGTCATTTCTCGAAGTCTCACGAGAAAACGATCATGCACATCCCCGACACATCCTTTGGACGTGCGTGCTAATAGGCCCCGCCAACCCTGGGCAAAGAAATCTTCTGATTTCCCTGACGGAATATCAAATTCCAATGCCTGGTACAACGGAGATCCCTTGCGGCTATCTTCCCGCACACCAGATGCACGCGCATTGGGACCTGTGATGCCTGCCTGCTCAATAAGCTCTACTGACAAAGGCGCCACTCCTAGTGTCCTTTTCAAAAAGATGGCATTAAAAGTAAAGATATCATTGTACTCTTTCATACGAAAACGAATGAGATCACAGACATCTAAAACACGCTCAATAAAGCCGTCGGTGACATCACCCTTCACACCACCATAACGCAAGAAGTTAAGTGATACTCGTGCACCTGTCAGCAGTTCAAAAAGATCCAATATCCGCTCACGATCTCGAAGCACATAGTGCACAATCGTTTCAGATCCCACGCTTCTGGCCATGCGGGCCATAAATGCTAGATGACTCGAAATGCGCCCCAACTCAACGAGCACAAGCCGAATACTTTGTGCCCGCTCAGGCACCATTATCCCTGCTATCTCTTCAACCGCAAGACAGAGGACAAGTTCAGAAAAAACAGCCCCCTCAGGATCGAGATGATCAGCATAGAAAAGTGCTGCATGCCATGAATGCAGTTCACACTGCTTTTCAAGACCCCGGTGCAAAAACCCTGTCTCCACCTGACAAGCATCAATGATCTCTCCATGAAGCTTCAGCACCATATGCATCGGCCCCGGCAGTGAGGTATGCAAAGGACCAATGCTCCAATCTTTTCTACTCATAAAACTGCGCCTCAGGCATCTGGAACACAAAGGACTTACGCATAGGAAAAAGGCCTCGAACCTGCTCTGGCAAAAGATTAAATTGGGGCACCTGACCATCAAAGGCAACCCCAAATAATTCACCAATTTCATCTTCAAATGTTTGTACCATGCTCCAAACACGAACCAACGACGGTGCCTGCACAAGATCTGTCTCGCTCACAGGCAAGAAGGCCGTACGAAGAACAAGACGCACCTGCGTTACACTTGAGTACACAAAGTGTGAAAGCACAATCCCTTCCTGCATTTCAACAGCAGAAAGATTCTCCAGCCTATCAATCTGCAAAAGCGGATCTTCTTTCAGCACCTCAGCAACAGAGAGCATCTGAGTACCCTCCAACCATAAAGATGGGTACTCACCTTTACCGAAAGCGGTAATGCGTATAATTTTTCCACGCAAGATCTTTTCAAGTCTGGTAACGAGCTTGGTATCCAAAAATCTTCTCCTGCAAAGCAATAAGCCCATTCATAATGGCTTCTGGGCGAGGCGGGCATCCAGGCACATACACATCAACAGGGATGATAGTATGCACGCCAGGCAAAACTGAATAGCTGAAATTCGGCCCAAAAGCCCCACCTGAATTAGCGCACGATCCAACTGAAATGACATAACGCGGCTCGAGCATACTTTTATAAAGCGCACGAAGATGGGGAGCAGCCTTCATGGTCACAACACCACTGACCATGAGTAAATCTGCCTGACCCGGATCCATCTGACTTACTGCACCAAATCGTTCAAGATCATACCTACTTCCAAAAGCATGAAATACCTCATCGCCGCAACAACTACCTGGCAAACTACAGTACCAAAGTGAGCTTGAACGTGCCCATCTGAGCACTCGATCAATATTACTCATGATGCTCTCGATCCCAGCTCATATCACCCTTTCGCATTGCATAGAGGAGTCCCAGTGCAGCGTAAGATGCAAAGGACACGAGTGCAACAATTGCTTTCACGCGCACTGTACCGGTACGTATTGTAATCACACAAGGAAGGAGAGCGAGAGCAAAAGAAGCCAGTATGAGTGACGCATTCGTTGCTAAAAAAAACTTTACTGTCATAGGCTGGAGGAGGGGACTTTGCAAAGGCGCCCTTTTAACCAAAGGGCGTAAGCGCCCACCTCGAGCGTGGATACACAGCATAGAAATACCATACAGTGAAATAGGTACCAACAAGGACGCTGCGCCCGACAAAAAGACAATCTTATATGCATCCCAACTTTGCCCAGTATCCACAGCAACCAGGTAATCACAGAGAGAGCTCAAATACCAACTCTATGCTAAAGTTACTTCGTGATTGATACTCTTTTGCACGAAAATCCTCACATCCTCATCCTTGCACCATCTGATACCTATGCTGAGCATCTCGCGCAGCACAACAATATCCTCTTCCTACCTGCATGGGAGCACCCACCTTACTCACGGCAAGCCTGGCAACCCTCCCGTAAACAGCTGCGTATCAAAGCGCTTCACGCACTTCAACACCCCTGCCAGCTTGTGACCACCTACGCAGCCTTAGCCCAAGCCACCATGCCAGCAACACTTTTCAGAGACCTCCTGCTTGAGATCAAACAAGGCATACGCCTCCATCCAGATATATTAGAAAATGTCCTACGGGCACGTGGCTACCGCCAAGCTCCAGCGGTTCAAGAATTTGGATCTTTCGCAAGAAGCGTTGAGCAGATCGATGTTTTTTCTGCATACGGACCCTACCGCATCAGCTTCTTTGACGACGAGGTCGAGTCTATTCGTTCATTCTGCCCACACACCCAACGCTCACTTCAGGAAATGAATGACGTGCTCATTATCACTCCAGCACGAGAGGTCCTCTATGGGCCAAAACACCGCAGCGCATTCAAAGACCGCTGCGATACCCTTGGTATTTCAAGACCCTTACGAGACGAAATTCTCCATGCTGTTGAAAAGAGCATGTATCCTTTGCCGCATGCAGAAAGTGAGTTTTTAGCAGGCCTCATCTATGAGCCGAGCTGTGCATGGCAATATACCTCCCCGTGCCCTCTTATAATCTTAGATGGTGGGGACGACCTCCAAGCTCGCATACAGCACGAACAAACGTTCAGCCCCATGCATACACTTTGGATGCCGTTTGAAAGCTTTTATGTCGACACTAACAAGCGCTCAGGGAAAAACTATCCAACCGAAAAGCTCCCAGACCTCCCTCAGCATGGTGCACAACACCACATAGCCGCGGCACCAAGCTTAGGATTTCTGAGACCAGGCGATTATGTCGTCCATAAGGATGCAGGCATTGGACTCTTTCAAGGTATTGAACATATTGCCGTCCATGGATCGTCTCTCAGTGATTTCTTCACTATTGAGTATGCAGAAAAAACAAAGCTCTATGTCCCGCTTTTCCGAGCAAATGCTCTCAGCGTCTACCAAGGAGGCGCACCAAAACTGAGCACATTAGGAAGCAGCTCCTTTCAGGAAGCAAAATCACGGGCCAAGGAAGCGCTCGAGACAATTGCCATTAAACTTATTGCAATGTACCAAGCGCGTATGGAGGCAAAGAGCGATATCCACCTCGTCATGGGTCCTGACGAAGAAGCACTTTTTAAAATCTTTGTCCGCACGTTCCCCTACCACATGACCCAAGACCAAGCGCGGGCAACCGAAGAAGTCCTCCAAGACCTTACATCGGGACGTATGATGGATCGCCTCATTTGCGGGGACGTGGGCACAGGCAAGACAGAAGTGGCTATGAGGGCCGCCTGCTGGTGCGCCCTCGCAGGCAAACAGGTTATTGTGCTTGCGCCCACCTCTATTCTTGCAGCCCAGCACGTCGCAACATTTCGAGCACGATTCCAAGATCTGCCCATCACGATTGGCATGCTCACACGAAAAACACAGGATCTAGAGGCGCTTAAACAGTCCTGGCAAACTGGAAAAATTGATATCCTTATTGCAACACATCGCGTTCTCTCCAGCATGCTCGTATCAAAGGACCTTGGACTCTGCATTATCGACGAAGAGCATAAATTTGGTGTGGAACAAAAACAAAAAATACTGGCTCTTCGGCACGGTGTCCATGTCCTCACGCTAACTGCAACACCCATACCACGCACACTGCATATGGCTCTTGCTCGCATGCGGGATATGAGCTTGATGACGACCTACCCTCAGGATCGACTCCCCATTACAACGTCTGTTATGCCTTTTGACCCCACACTTGTTCGTGATGCAATTCGTCAAGAATTCGCCCGTGATGGCCAGGTATTTTACCTCCATAATCGCATCAAGCAGATGAAAAAAGCTGAGCAGGAGTTACAAAAATTAGTACCCGAAGCCAAGATTGCTTGCCTGCATGGCAGACTCTCCGAAGACGAGCAAGAGAAGGTGCTAGAAAGTTTTCTCAATGGCACGACAAATCTCCTCCTCTGCAGCAGTATTATAGAATCTGGCATTGATATCCCGCGCGCAAACACCTTAATTGTCGATCGCGCAGACACCTTTGGTTTAGCGCAGCTTTACCAGATGAGGGGCCGTGTTGGACGCAGCAATGTGCCTGCACGTGCTTATTTCCTGACTGAATCTGGCCTCAGTCAGTGGCAAGCTTTGAGTGATTCAAAAAATGCAGCTAAAAGACTTGAAGCTCTTGAACGTGCAAGTAGCCTTGGACAAGGCATGGGCGCAGGATTTGCACTTGCATCAGCTGACCTTGATATCAGAGGGGCAGGATCCCTTTTCGGCGCCGACCAGTCAGGCCACACCGATGCTCTTGGTATGACACTTTATACAGAGATGCTTGAATCAGCAATGCAGGGAACGCCCCGTATTGAGCCTGATATGATTTTACCATTTCCAGCTTTCCTTCCAAGCAACTATGTTCCTGCGCCTGAGCACCGCCTTGATATCTACGGAAGGCTTGCACGTACGCAAAATATTGACGCCATCATTGATGAAGTCCAAGATCGCTTTGGAAGACTCCCAGAAAATGCGATCAACCTCTTTGAAACCATGAAGATCCGTAATCTTCTTGCTGACGCAGGCATCCCCAAACTGAGTATGGGAGCACTCAAAATGACTTTAACGCTCCCAAGCGGTAATCATGCACTATGGAAGAAAGTGTCAAGCCAGTGCACAGGCATCACCTCTGACGGAAAATGCACCTTCACGCATAACGCTATGCGTCTTCAGGAGCTTTACGCATTTCTTTACAAACTTATTGTATAAACAAAACCTATCTGTTTACAATAAGACAAGGGAGATACTCATGCTTACCATAATACTACTTGCTGTCATGTGCCATGCAGAAGAACAGACCATCGTCGCTGAGGTTGATGGCATAAAAATCACGCAAGAGCAAGTGACAAAAGCCTTTCACGAAGCCGAAGTATTCTCTCCCCATATCAATAAAGGCACTTTCCTTAAGGAATACACAGACCGGATGGCTCTGAGTCACCTTGCTGAAAAAGAAAAAATAGCCGAAGACCCCGCTGTACGAGAGGCCGTTCGCAACCTGATAACGCAGAGCTATATCGCAAAAACACTCAAACCTGAGTTTGAGAAGATCCACGTTACCGAGGAAGAAACTCAGAAGTTCTACGAGAAAAATCCTGAAATACGATTCAGCATGATCCTCATCCTTGTGAGCCAAAATGCATCGCAGCAAGAAAAAAAGAGTGCACGTGAAATGATTGAAACCATTAAAATTGGACTCAAAGCAGAACAAACCTTTGCCGAATCAGCACAAAAATACTCCCACGCTCCTTCCGCTCAAGCAGGCGGTGATATGGGGTTCGCTCCTTTTGATTGGATTGAACCCACACTGTATAAAACGGCACTTCATCTCAAAATTGACCAAGTCAGTGATGTGCTCGAAACACTTGATGGCTATGTTCTCATCAAGCTGACAGGTAAACATAGCTGGGACGATGCGGATAAGGACCATGCACAGAAACTCGCGAGTTTTGACGCACACAGTAATATCTACCAGAGCTACCTGAAGAAAATCCGCGCTGAGCATGTGAAGCTTCCGGGTTGATTGAGAACAAAAACTGTGTCAACAATAGCAGCCTATGCTATGGCTTTTTGCTCTTCTCTCTAGTACGCAAGCAGGACTCCTTATCGATAAGCTGGCTGCATCCATCAACAAAAATAGCATCTTGCAATCAGATGTTCTAGCATTTCGATCGACATTCAATCTCCGCATGCAACTGGATCCACTCCTCAGTGGTACAGCTCTCGGGAAGCAAGGCGCCCAGAGCTCAGATGCAGCCATCCTCGAATTTTTAATTGAGGAGGCCCTCATTCAGGAAATCTACCCATCCACGCCCAGCGAAGTTGAGCAGGAAATTGCAGCCATTGAAGCTGCGAATCAGACTGACCGCAAGAGCCTCGAGCAAGCTCTTGCAGCGCAGAACTTTACCTTTAGCCAGTACCACACCCTGATTGGCACTATTTTGGCAAAAAGGTCCCTTGTTGATCGAGAAATTAGACAAAAAGTAGCTATTACAGATACCGACCTCAAAAACTATTTCTACAACCACTATGTAAAAAAAACAAGCACTCCCCGATCCTTCCATATCCAGCTCTTGCTCCTGTCAGCAGATCGGTTCAAATCAAAGGCCTTGGCATTAACTGCCATAACCCGTGCCTTCAATGAGCTTCGATCGGGAGAATCTTTCGAGCAGGTTGCAAGGAACACAGGAGAAGATGCATCAAAAACGGATCTTGGTTATCTGACCGAAGATCACATGACGCATGAAATTCGTGAAAAGCTTGCCAAAATGGAGATTGGTGACATCAGCCCTATTTTTACGGTCGACGAGGGCACACAGTATGCAATCGTCAAGCTCAAGGATATTAAAATTGATAATGAAGAGCAATTTGGAAAATTGCGCGATCAGATCCGATCTGAACTCAGTGAAAAAGAATTCCAGCGCCATATTCAGCTTTGGCTCGAAAAACAAAAAGAACAAGCGGCCATTCACCGATCAAAGGGGTAAAACATGTCCATTTTCCGGGAATATGATATCAGAGGGCTTGCAGGCAGCGAACTGAATAACGATTTCGCCTTTCAATTGGGCAGAGCGCTCTGCCGATTTCTTGGGCCTGGCCCCCACACACTCGGCATTGGCCGAGACTGCCGTTTGACAAGTGACGCCTATGCTGTAGCGCTAGCCTCAGGCATTTTTTATGAAAAAAGCGAAGCCATTGACCTTGGGATGTGCCCAACACCTGGCACCTATTTTGCTGCCTGGACGCGTCCTTATGATGCCACCGTTATGGTCACAGGATCGCACAATCCAGCTGAGTATAATGGCTTTAAAATATCTCTAGGGAAGCAAAGTCTCTACGGTGCAGAGCTGCAAAGATTACAAACAATGCTTCCTAGCGATACGGTTATTTTTTCTCATCCTGCACCACAGGATTTTATCACTCAGGCCTATGAAAATTATCTCATTGCAAGCACGCCCCTCAATTTTACAGGTCTCCGAGTTGTTGTAGACGCTGGCAATGGAGCCGCTTCCCTGGCAGCGCCTCGCGTCCTCACGCGCCTTGGCGCAGACGTCATTCCTCTTTTCTGCGAGCCGGACGGGCGCTTCCCAAACCACCATCCTGACCCAACAGTGCCTGAAAACATGCAAGCTCTTATCAAAGCAGTCAAAGAGCACAAAGCCCACTGTGGCATCGCTTTTGATGGCGATGCTGACCGCATCGGCGTTGTTGATGAAACCGGTAGAATTCTCTATGGTGACGAACTCATGATTCTCTTCGCGCGTCACGTCCTGAAACAAAATCCAGGCGCAACGATCATGTCTGAAGTCAAATCAAGCATGACACTTTATGATGCAATTCAACAAGCCGGCGGCAATGCCCTCATGTGGAAAACAGGCCACTCTCTGATTAAGGCAAAAATGAAGGAAACAGGTGCGCTGCTTGCAGGCGAAATGTCTGGGCATATATTTTTTGCAGATCGCTCCTTTGGCTATGATGACGCTCTCTATGCTGCCATCAGACTCCTTGAGATTATGACAGACAACCCAATCCTCTCGCGCCATTTTGATGGGATTCCAAAAACATTTTCGACACCTGAAATACGCGTTGATTGCGCAGATGACAAAAAATTCATCATTGTCGAAAAACTCCAAGCGCTCGTACGCACGGAACATCCTGAGCTGACCATGCTGACTATAGATGGAGCGAGGATTTCTTTCCCTGATGGCTGGGGACTTGTCCGCGCATCCAACACACAGCCTGTGATTGTTATGCGCTTTGAAGCCTTATCTGCTGCGCGTTTAAATGAAATCGAGCATTTTGTGCGCGCACTTGGAGCGCGCTGTGGCCTCGCCTGATACGATCCAGCTCCGTGGCGTCCGTGTCCACAATCTGAAAAATATTGATGTTGCAATCCCTCGGAATGCCATTACCGTTATTACCGGCGTCTCAGGCTCAGGAAAATCCTCTCTCGCATTTGATACTATCTATGCCGAAGGACAAAGACGGTACATGGAGAGTTTATCCCTCTATGCACGGAGCTACTTCCATCAACTTGAGCGGCCCGATTGTGATAGCATCTCAGGCCTCAGTCCCTCCATCGCTTTAGCACAAAAAACACGAAGTGAAAATCCTCGCTCCACTGTAGGAACAATGACTGAGGTGCTTGATTATATACGCATCGCCTATGTCCATAGCGCTGATCTGCAATGCCCCCACTGTGGCTCCTGCATTTCCACCCAATCAGAAGAAGCGATTATTAAAAAAATAAACGCTTACCCGCCCGGCACAAAGCTTACCTTCCTCGCGCCTCTTGCCGTGCAGCGAAAAGGAGGATTTGAAAAAGAACTCAAAGCACTGCAAAAAGCTGGCTACCTTCGTATTGAAGTAGACGGACAAATCTCTGGCCTTGATATCACGCTGAATAAAAAGATCAAACACACCATTTCTGTCCTTATCGATCGTCTGATTGTGCGTGGTGAGGATCAAACAGCAAGAATCCGCGAGGGCGTCCATGCAAGTCTCATGCTTGGCAAGCAGATGATGCTCCTGCGCGCTAACCAGGAAGAAGCTCTTCTTTCTCTCAAATCTGCCTGCTGTGGCATCAGCTACCCCGACCCAGAACCTCGGCTTTTTTCTTTTAATAGCCCTATTGGCTGGTGCCGCATCTGCGAGGGCCTTGGTTGCGACAGCTGTGTGTATACGCGATTGCGCCCTGAAAGCTCATCCTATGTACTCGCAGGCCGCCCTATTGCATCTGTCACCGAACTCACTATCGATGAGGCACTCGATTTTTTTCAGCTCTTACCACATCCAGAACTTTTCCATGATCTTTTCCAGACTATTATCAATAAACTCGCATGCATGCAGCAATTGGGTTGCGGGTACCTCCAGCTGAATCGCTCAGCAGACAGCCTCTCAAGTGGAGAAAGCCAACGCCTTCGACTTGCGACCCAATTAGGCTCTCACCTTGTCGGCGTTACCTATATTCTAGATGAACCAAGCATTGGCCTCCATCCTAACGATCACCACCGTATCCTAAAAGCACTCGCAGACCTCCGCGATGCAGGGAATACGGTCATTATTGTTGAGCACGATAAAGACACCATGCTGGCAGCTGACACCATTATTGATATGGGTCCAGGCGCCGGCACATTAGGCGGCGACGTCATTGCCTCAGGACCCCTTCGTGCCTTTATGCAAGAAAACACCGTCACTGCGCGCTACCTGCGAGGCGATTACACCATTGCATTGCAACCAAAACGGCCCATTGACCGCATGCTCAAAATAAAAAACATCAATACCCATACGCTCAGTAATGTTGCAATCCAAATACCCCTCGGGGCCCTGACCTTTATTACAGGCGTTTCAGGCGCAGGCAAAAGCTCCCTTATGGACTATGTCGCTGACGCTCTGCATACACATCTCGAAAGAAAACCGCACCCTGGCCTTTCCGGGTGCCTCGACATTGATGCCCTCCTTGCTATCGATCAATCACCTATTGGAAAAAATGCACGCTCCAACCCCGCAACCTATACAGGCCTTTTTGGTTTTATTCGAGACTATTTCGCAGCCCTTCCTGAAAGCTGTATCCGAGGCTTTAGTGCCTCCCGCTTCTCTGCAAACCGCTCAGGTGGTCGATGTGACACCTGTGAAGGTCTAGGCGTGCAAAAAGTCAGTATGCATTTTCTCCCAGAGGCGTCCATTCAATGCCCAACATGTCTTGGTAAACGCTATAATCCAGCGACACTCGAAGTACGTATCAAAAATCTCAGCATTGCCGATGTCCTAGAATTATCCGTTGATGAAGCGCGCCTCATTTTTGAAGCCATTCCCTTGATCCGCCGCCGTCTTGACACCCTCCACGACGTAGGACTTGGGTACCTCAAACTCACCCAATCACGTCTCTCAGGCGGCGAGGCCCAGCGATTAAAATTAGCCCGCGAATTATCCAAGAAATTTGCCGGCCACACGCTCTATATCCTCGATGAACCCACAACGGGACTCCACATCCAGGATATCCAAAAACTCGTCACCATCTTACAAAAACTCGTTGATCACAACAATACTGTCATCGTGATTGAGCATGCAGCAGAGATGATTCGCAGTGCCGACTACGTCATTGATCTCGGTCCCGGAGGAGGCATCCACGGCGGCAAAGTCATTGCAACAGGTCGACCCCAGGATATTCGCAATAATCCCGCTAGCATTACTGGCAGATACCTCTAAAAGGCCCCATTGTTACAACCAATATTTCAGAACACTAAAAAAGACATCGAATTCGTATTATCAACCAATGCGCCATTTGAAAAATGTTGAAGGTATAATCCCGACTGAGTTAATCCGAAATACTGCAAAAAATCGTTCGCATTCATTCTTTGAAACCCAAGCAAGCAACACATTGGAGCACTTGCTAAAGCAGTGCTGAAAATAACATTGTAAGTTCCTCCACTTCTTGTTATCGAAGCAATATTGTACGAATTAATAATTACTATACTACTACCATTCCAATAAAATTGCGCAGCGGCCTTCGGAAGTGGGAACCCAGTTAAGCCAGCCCCACTTCCAATAAAAGAAGTGGCACTGACGCTTCCACTGACATCGAGTGCATGCGCAGGTGCTGAACTCCCAATCCCAACTGACCCAGTAGCAAAATAAATGTTTGAAGAGCTCGTCACCCAAGGACTACTGACAGTGCTTGACAGTGCGCTTGTGATAGTCGCAAAATTTCCCATCATTTGGCTCGCCGAGATCGGGCTCCCTGCTGTAAAGCTATAGGGCAACGTCACTAAGGTCGCATGTGCCGAAAATACAGAAAAAAAGCAGATCAGTATTGTGCTACGTGTTGTCACCGTGTGTGCGTGTATATTCATAATGCACTACCCTCTTCCGACCAGCAACGTAACACTTGCTCACGCGCACCTCAACCTCAATAAGCAGGACAGGATCCAGACTGAGGTCTTTGATACACGCTCAACGCACCTGCCTGTAATGCCGTTTTTTCCCAACCTGATAGCGCAGCATCACTTACAAGCAGTACATGGTCTTCATTGTCCGGAATTGCATTTGGCTGGATCACATAAGGATCCCAGGGAGTTAACCATGATCCTATAGCAAGCCCAAACCAAGACGAAAAGACAGGCTCTGAAAGGTAGATTCGGTGAATACCATGACAGTTTTTAGCGGCTTTCCTGAGCAATTGACGTTTTGGATCTAAGTAATAATCACCCTGAATATGTAGCGGTAAAAATACCATTGCGAGACTGATGAGGAACAATATGCCAATGAGGCATTTTTCAATATATTTTTCCCAAACAAGCGTCCATCGGTACAAGAGTGTGCTCGTTGTGATGGCAGCAAATGGAAAAAAAGGCACAAGATAATGCTCTAAAAAATTCCCCACAATGCCATAACCACCCATAATACAAAGACCCATCAAAAATGCTAATCGCTCTGCAATCGATGCTGAGCGTCCTTGGGCAAGAGCTGCCATGCCATAGAATGGAAGCCATGGCCAGTAGCCGCGCGCAAGAATACGCCATGGTTCAAGCAGATCATGCAATAAATGCGTCCCACCTAAACGATTACGAACTGATTCTACCCAGTAGTGCTGGAGATAATGCCCACCATCACAAAAGATAATCCAAAGAAGCAAAGGAAGTATAGCGCCAAGTGCAGCTGGCAGCACCCATCGGTATGAGCGGTACCACAAAGCCATACCAAGACTTATGGCAACTAAAGCAAGAATAGGCATCCCTTTTGTAAGAAATCCTAAACTCATAGCAAGCCCCAGAACGAATCCGTACAGCTGAGGAAAATTTTTTTCCGTCACAAGCACCAGCAACACAAACCCACCTAAGACAAACCAAAGGGTCAAGAAACCATCGAGCATGGGCATGGGTGCAAATTTAATATACCGTGTCGAACTCAGGAGTATAAAGGCTGCCAAAAATCCACTCCAGGCAGATTTAGTGATTTTTTTCGACCAAAGGTAGGTCAAATAGAGTGTCGCAAGAGCAAAGAGATAGGGGAAAATTTTTGCTGTCAGCTCATTGATCACACCTGTGAGTTTAAAACCAAGAGCAAGCAGCCAGATAGCAAGAGGCGGGTGCTGGTAGAAATTTGAATAAGCTTGCTGGGTGTAGTGGAGCGTACTCCAATCCCCTGACTGAATGATATGACGCGCAAGCCCTACATACGTCATTGCATCCATACTAAATTCTATCTCTGAGCTTTGTCCCCAAAACAGAATAACGCTAAGCCAAAAAATAATACCGTATTTCATAAAAAAAAGACTTTTCAGGCTCTTCCCAAAGAGAAGAGCCTGAAAAAGACTAGGATATCAATTTATAGGCAATAACAAATGCATAAATCACAAGAGACTCAATCAGCGCAATACTCAGCATAAAAGGCACAAAAACCTTCGCCTGAGGATTACGAGATAAGCCGTCAAGTGCAGATGCGGCAGCCTTAGACTGACCCATAGCTCCACCAACAACAGCAATGCCAATGGCAAATGCTGCAGCAATGGATGTATACGGATCCTTCGTGGCACCTTCTGATGCAAAGGCCATTTGTGAAACAAAAGAACTTCCAACTGCTACCCATAATAGGTTGCATACAAAACGCATTTTATCTCCTCCTAATGCTCTTCGTGTACAGTCGCTAACGAAATATAGACCATTGTCATAAGACAAAAGACAAAGGTCTGGACAAAGGCTACAAACACCCCTAACCCGTAAAAAAGTACAGGCAGGAGTATCGGAACCAAACTATTAAAAATTTCTAAAACTAAATGATCACCATAAATATTTCCTCGTAAACGCATAGCAAGCGAGAAAGGACGCACAAGGTGCGAGACAAGCTCAATCACAAACATGATGGGCGAAAGAATAAGTAATGGTCCAAAAAAATGTTTAAGATACCCAATACCGTGCTCATAAAAACCACGCGCATTATAAAAGAAGAAGACCGTCATGCCCAAAGCAAAGGTCGTATTCATATCCTCTGTCGCTGGCAGTATGCCCGGAACAAGCCCAACAATATTTGATAAAAAGATAAAAAGAAAAAAGGTACCTACAATAGGAAAATAGGTCGCAGCATCATGCTCCCCAATAACAAGCTCGGTCAGTTCGTAGATCTTTTCTGCTATAATGTCAGCACTATTGAAAAAAGTGATCGAATCCGAAGGAACAAGTGCGCCCTCACTTTGACGCATCGCTCTATTGACCATAGCACCTGCTACGGTACCAAGTACAATGAGCAGCACGGACACAAGGATCGTCATTGCCGTATGATTAGGCAAAGTATTGATCCATGGAATGTAAGAAATAAGTTGAATACCGTCGTGCATTCCTGAAGCTCCTCAGTATAATTCTGATGAACCCTACCAAAACAGTATTCAAAATGCCAGCACTTCTTTACCGTTCGTGATCAGGTCCATTCATACGCTGTTTTTTATGGGCCATCCGCTCCCGTATCCGCTCTATACGCTTTTTGACCAAGGAATCAGGAGAAAGGAGCATAAGGGTAGCAATCGCCTGATCAAGCCGGCCAAGCGCCTCATAGCTACTGGCTTCACCAAAACGCGCATCATAGACGATCTGAGCGTCCTGGGCACTGCCTGCCATCTGATAGGCCTTTACTACCTGCTCAAAACCTATACCACCACCTTCAATACGCTGAGAGTCTCGTGTCGCTTCAACAAAAAGGACATGTGCTTTCTCTAAAAGTGCCTTCTCCTTCATCACAGGCACATCCTGGAGCAAAAATAGATAGTGTTTTGAGTCATGAAAGCGGCCAAGAAAAAAGGCACTTCGCGCAAGCCGAAAAAGCACCTCGGAGTCTACATCCCCTTTCTCAAGCATCAGACTGTAATGGGCGAAGGCCTGCTGATAATCTGCCATGTACTGGTAGTAAATATCCCCCAGTCTATGCTCCGCCTCCCAAACAGCCTGCTCGTGCTTGCTTCGCTGAATGAACTGGCGAAGTTTGTCAGCAGCCTCCCGGTACTCTTTGACAAAAAGGTGCGTCATCCCAGCTTGATAGAGAGCCCTCTCCCCAAAAGGTCCGTCTGGATCCTTTTGAAGCACGCGCTCAAACTCAGATAGTGCAGCATTGTATTTTTTGAGCCGCCAAAGCTTCTCGGCAAGAACATAGTGATTCTCTATGCTGTCACTGTGACACCCAGACAAAACACTAGCTATCAGCAACTGCGCGATTAATTTGCTCAAAGCCAACAATTTTCTCCCCATCCTGCAATTGAAAGAGACGCACTCCCTGAGTACTTCGGCCAAGCTCCGAAATTTCACTGACACCAATACGAATCATCTGACCCTTATTGGACACCAACATCACATCGTCTTCAACAACTACCTGACGTGCACCCACAACTAAGCCCGTCTTATCAGAAACCCGCATCGTGATAACACCTGACCCCCCACGACTCACACGGCGGTACTCACTCACTTGCGTGCGCTTTCCATAACCGCATTCTGATACAATAAGAATCCCTCCAGACCCGGCCCCTAGATCACGACGAGCCACAGCCTCCATGCTCACAATACGATCTGATGCTTCAAGTGTCATACCTATCACGCCACGGGCTGATCGCCCCATGGCACGGACGTCACACTCATCGAAGACAATAGTTAAGCCCTGCATCGACGTCAGCACAATATCATGCTCTCCATTGGTCACGCAGGCAGCAACAAGCTCATCACCTTGATCTGTCGATAGGGCCATTATCCCAGATGAACGCACACTCTGGAACTCCTGAAGAGCTACTTTCTTCACAATGCCCGCACGGGTTACCATGAAAACAAAGTGTTTTTCATCAAAAGCGTCAACTGGCATAACAGCGCGTACTTTTTCACCCGTTACAAGTGGGATCAAATTGACTATCGCCTTGCCACGCGCACTACGCGCTGCTTCTGGCACTTGGTGAACACGCAGCGAATAGACACGCCCAAGATTTGTAAAGCATAATAAGACACTAAGCGTCGAGCACGTATACAGCGCAGTGACAAAGTCCTCATCCCCAGGATTCACACCTCGCACACCACGTCCACCTCGATGTTGCGATCGGAACTGGTCTAAATCAGCCCGCTTCACATACCCAGCATGAGTGATAGAAACCAGTGCTTGCTCTTCTTTGATCAAATCTTCCATTTCTAAAGATGGCCGATCATTCACAATTTCAGTACGCCGACGATCTGCATAGGTCTGCGTGAGCAATCGAAGCTCATCTGCAATGACACTTAAAACCCGCACATCGCTCCCTAAAATATCGCGTAAATCACGCATAAGGGCTTGCACAGCAAGGTACTCTTCACTGATCTTATCTCGCTCGAGATGTGTCAAACGCTGTAATTTTAAATCCAAGATTGCCTGTGCCTGAAGCTCGGAAAAAGCAAACGTCTCCATTAAGCCTTGCTTGGCTGCAGCCCCTGAGTCTGCTCCACGAATAATCACAAGAACACGATCGAGCTCTCCCACAGCACGTGTCAACCCCTCTAAGATATGTGCCCGCGCTTGAGCTTTTTTCAGATCGTACTGCGTTCGCCGTGTCACAACTTCTTTGCGGTGATCTAAAAAAGCAACCAGCATATCTTTGAGATTCATTGTGCGTGGCTGATTATGACTGATGGCTAAAAAATGAATACCATAACTATCCTGCAAGGACGTCATCTTATAGAGCTTATTGAGAATAACGTTTGCATTCTCATTTTTTCGAATCTCTATCACAATGCGCATCCCTGTGCGGTCTGACTCATCGCGCAGATCCGAAATACCTTCAATTTTTTTATCCCGCACAAGATCTGCGATCTTTTCAACTAGTCGCGCCTTATTGACCTGATACGGCAATTCAGTAACGATAATGCGCTCTCGATCATTCTTCCACGATTCAATTTCAGCTCGTCCCCGGATCATAATAGAACCGCGACCAGTATGGTATGCATCCCTGAGACCAGTACCAGCATACATAATACCGGCAGTTGGAAAATCAGGTCCCAAAATCATACCGCAAAGTGCATCAATACTTATACCAGGATCTTCTATCAAAGCCAAAAGACCCGATACAACTTCACCCAAATTATGGGGTGGAATATTTGTCGCCATACCAACTGCTATACCTGTCGATCCATTAATCAAAAGATGAGGTATTTTTGTCGGCAGAACGCTCGGCTCCTTCAACGAATCATCATAATTAGGATTAAAATCAACCGTTTCACGATCAATATCGGCAAGCATGAGATCCGTGATGGCGCTCATGCGAATTTCTGTATACCGCATGGCAGCTGGGGCATCACCATCAACAGAACCAAAATTCCCTTGTCCATCAATCAGTGGGTAGCGCAAAGAAAAATCCTGCGCCATACGCACAATCGTATCATAGACAGCCACATCGCCATGAGGGTGGTATTTACCAATCACATCCCCAACAACACGAGCTGATTTCTTGTAGGGTTTTTTGTGATCATTACCAAGATCGTGCATAGCAAAAAGCACGCGCCGATGGACTGGCTTCAATCCATCTCGCACATCTGGCAATGCACGCCCCACAATGACACTCATAGAATAATCGAGGTATGCTCCGCGCATCTCATCTTCAATAGCAACCCGTACTATGTTCGTTTCTACGCTCATATATCTAAGTTCCTTGCACGTAATGCGTTGTGTTCAATGAATTCACGCCTTGGCTCAACGCAATCACCCATCAAAACAGAAAAAACTCCGTCTGCTTCAACTGCATCATCAACGCCAACTTGCAGTAAGGTGCGATTTACTGGATTCATAGTCGTTGTCCACAACTGCTCAGGATTCATTTCTCCCAACCCTTTGTAACGCTGCATCGAGCTGCCTTCTTTTGCAAGATCAAGCACACGCGCCAAAAGCTCTTCACAGCTCTTAACTATTTCTGCATTCCCATGATGCTTCAGGGTGAAGGGACCATACCCCAAAACACGAGCCGGCTCATATATTCGAGCAAGCTCATCCACCTCAGGAATACCTTCCTCAGGATCAAGATGAATAGCTTTTTTTACTCCATGCACTGTCATCGTCAGGTACATTTTTCCATCAACATCTGCAAGAACAGCTTCTTTTTTCTCTTCGAGACAAAAAAGACGAATTTTTTCACAGAGCGCTGCTTTTTTTACCTGATCCCGCAACACACTTATTGTAGGCTCATTTCCAAAAAGAACAACAAGGCATCGCAGTATCGATGCATCCCATCGCCTTTTGAATCGTCTATCCTCAGATGCCTTAACAAATTTAGCTACTGCACGCAGCACAACTGCCAGCATATGAGACGCTACACGTCCCGACTCATACTCGACAGTCAGGAGTTGACTCCCACTCTCGAGTAAGTAATCAGCCAATTCATGATCACTTTTAAAATACTTTTCCTGCTTCCCCTTACCATATAACAAACGATAAAGCGGTGGTTGCGCTATATAGAGGTACCCTTTTTCAATGACAAGAGGCATCTGCCGATAAAAGAAAGTCAGAAGCAATGTGCGAATATGAGAACCGTCGACATCGGCGTCAGTCATAATCACCACTTTATGGTAGCGGATTTTTGCAATATCAAAATCATCTTTTCCAATGCCCGCACCCAAAGCTGTGATCAGTACCTTGATTTCTTCAGACGAAATCATCTTGTCGAATCGCGCTTTTTCAACATTCAATATTTTACCCTTCAAAGGCAAAATAGCTTGATTCTTTCTATCGCGACCCTGCTTTGCTGAACCGCCAGCACTATCCCCTTCAACGAGATAGATTTCACAAAGAGCTGGATCTCGCTCCTGACAATCGGCCATTTTGCCAGGCAAACCACCCAGATCAAGCGCGGTCTTCCTGCGCGTAAGATCTCTTGCCTTACGAGCAGCTATTCTAGCACATGCCGAATCGACTGCTTTTTGAACAATTTTTTTCGCAACAGCCGGATTTTGTGCCAGGAGTTCAGTCAGTTTTTCGTAGGAAGCTGTGTTCACAAAACCCTCAACATCACTATTCCCAAGCTTTGTTTTTGTCTGCCCCTCAAACTGAGGCTCTGGCACCTTCACACTAATAACACAGGCTAAACCTTCACGGATATCATCGCCCGTCATTGGCTCTTTTAAATGCTTTGATAAATTTGATTCCTGCGTGTACTTATTAACGACACGAGTCAGTGCTGTCTTAAAGCCCGAAACGTGAGTACCGCCCTCAATGGTATGAATATTATTCACATAGGAGCATAAATTTTCAGTATACGAATCATTCCATTGCAGCGCAATTTCTACCTGCAGCATATCTTTCTGATACGTAAAAAATAAAACATCATGAAGCTTCTCTCGTGATTTATTGAGATGAGCCACAAATTGAATAAGACCTCCAGTAAAATGAAAATCCTGCAGCACAGCCACATCTTCTCGCTCATCGGTCAATGCAATATGTATGCCAGAATTCAAAAATGCGAGCTCTCGTAAACGATTTGCTAAAATATCAGAGCTCATTTCAAGCACAGAGAATATTTCTGCATCCGGCTTAAATGTCACGCGCGTGCCACGCTTATCAGTTGACCCAACAACCCCTAATGGCGCCCGGGGCACACCACGATCATAGGTCTGCATGTAGGTGCTGCCATTTTTAAATACTTCTACTTTCAGCCATGCCGAGAGTGCATTAACAACCGCGGCACCAACGCCATGTAAGCCGCCAGACACCTTATACGCACTGCCCTCTTCATTAAATTTACCACCTGCATGGAGTTTTGTCAGCACAACCTCAACTGCTGAAACACCAGCCACTTTATGAATATCAACTGGTATGCCGCGTCCATCATCTTCTACTGACACACTGTTATCCGGGTGAATTATAACTGTGATTTTTTTAGCAAAACCTGCCAACGCTTCATCGATAGCGTTATCAACGATTTCATAAGCACAGTGATGAAGCCCTCGCGAAGCAGTATCCCCAATATACATGCCAGGCCTTTTTCGAACTGCTTCGAGACCTTCCAGGATTTTAATCTTATCTGCTGAATAGCTAAGCTCTTCAGTTGTCATGCAATCTGCCTCCACGTAAATTACCATAGCACATCTCAACTACCTGCGCATCACTAGGGATACTCTCACGATCCGTCGTCGTGACAAACACCTGCAAGCGCTGCGAACGCAAGGTGTGCATCAACATAGATCGATGCACACTATCAAGTTCCGAGGAAAAATCATCTAATAAAAAAAGAGGCTTGCGACCCGTGTCACAATAGAGCTGGACCTCAGCCAGCTTGAGCGCAAGCAAAAAAAGTCTCCCTTCTCCCTGTGACGCATACCGCAAAGGCTTTCCATGAAAGAAAAAATGCACATCATCGCGGTGCGGTCCACTCAAAGTGACGCGGGCCCTAACTTCTGCCTGCTGCACTTTTTTAAAACTCTCACTTAGGAAGTGATGAATACCATCTCGGTCGTGAGAACACACAACAGAGTACTGCAGTGAACAGTACTGGGCATTCTCCCAAAGAATCGGTAAAAGACGATTGCATTTTTCAATCCACTTTAAACGTGTAAAAATAATATCTGTACCACGTTCAATCAGAATCGTTCCCAATGAACGAATCATCTGCTGGGTGTGCGACGTCTGTAGGGTATCTCTTAAAAGAGCATTCCGCTGCACAAGAGCGCGCGCATAGTCTCTCAAATGGACTCCATACTGCGTATCTTCCGCAGCAAGAAGGTGATCGAAATAACGCCTCCTAAACCGTGCATCAAGACGAATAAGCTCGTGATCACTTGGATGAAAAACAACCGCATGACTTCGCATGTTCTGACGAAGGTACTGTGAGCCCGATTTGAGGTTTTTTCCATTCATAGCAACACGAGTAAATCGTGTATCCGCTATTTCCATATCAACTGTTGCGTGACTAACTCCATCTGTGACAGAAGCATGCAAGAAAGCCTGAGGCTTTCCAAACTGAACAAGCGCTTGTTTTTTGTTGTCACGAAACGATCTGAGTGTCGACAGCACACTCAGCGCCTCTAAAAGACTTGTTTTCCCGGACCCATTGCTACCGACAATAAAATTCATAGCGGCGTGTGGAAAGAATTCCAACATAGCTATGTTACGGAATCTTTCAATACGAAGAACCTCGAGATTCATACGCGCATCGGCATAAGCACATAAGAATGCTGAGGCACATCCTGGTCCTTAATGATCACAGGCCGAAGCGGATCCTTCAGGTAGACATCAAGTGTTTCTGATGTCATTACAACAAGACACTCGAGCAAGTACTTTGCATTAAATCCAATCTCCAAAGGCTCCCCATTAAACTGTGCATCCATTTCTTCAACGGCCTCGCCCATATCAGGATTACTTGATGATATTTGTAGACCGTCAGCTCGAAGAGCAAGTTTCATTCCTTTGTATTTATCGCTTGCAAGAACACCGACGCGACGAATAGCTGCAGTCAACGCCTGTCTATTTACAGTCAGTTGAGAAGTATTGTCTTGTGGTATAATTCGATTATAATCAGGAAACTCTCCCTCAATAAGGCGAATAAAAAGATAGTCTGGTCCCACCTTTGCGAAAATAGTACCTCGCTCTATATGAAGACCTATTTCTTCTTTCCCATCAAGAAGCTTTCGTAATTCAATGATTCCTTTTTTAGGAACTATGACACCACGAAAAACATCCCCACCTTGAAGAAGAATTTTTTCATCAATATAAGAAAGTCTATGGCCGTCAGTTGCTGTCATGCGAAAAAAACCGTCACCCTTTGGCTCTAAATAAATACCGTTGATTTGAATTTTCGTTGAGTCAACTGGTATTGCAAATTGCGTACGGTCAATCATTTTTGCAAGGTGTTTTGCAGATGCAGGAAGATAGAGAATATCTTCAAACTGCGGCAAAGCGGGGTAATGCTCAGCTGGAAGACTAACAATAGTAAAGCGTGATTTACCACAAACTATTTCTAATAAGCCCGTATCTTTCTGACGTAAATCCAGAGTTTGTTCTGGAAGCTCCTTGACTATATCGTGAATATGTTTAGGAGAAACTGTGAGCCTACCGTCGTTACCGGCAAGAATAGTGACTGATACACGAACGCCTACCTCAAGATCAGTTGAAGCCAAAGACAATATCTTTCCTGATACAGAAAGTAAAATATTACCTAAGATAGCCACTGTGCTCTTTTTTTCAACTATTGATTGAACTTTTTGTATGCCCTGCAGCAATGTCGTGCGTTCAACCGTTACTTTCAAGCCTTGGTATTCAGATGCCATCTGCTCTCACTAGCATGGCTATACGTTATAGTAAAGGTCCTCTCGTAAAAAGTTCCTTATGGGCATTTATTTATTACAGTTAGGTAAATTATAAAGAGGGGGGTACCCGCAAAAGAAGTAATGTATATGAAGTAGTAGTAGTAGTAGGTATGTGGATTGTGTGGATAAGCACCGCGAACACCTGATTTAATCATAAAAAACAAGTGGATAACTTTGTTGATAACCATGTGGATAACTCAAGCTCATTTTGTGGATAACTTTATTACACACTATAATAAATGAGTTATCCACCGCTTTATCAACAATTTTGTGGATAACTTTTTTGGCCTTTTTTTTCACTACAGATTCACAGCGTCATTTCCTTCTTAAAAGGGCTCATTTTAAAGTTATCCACAATTCCCGTAGTTGATCTGTCAAGTATTGGATAAAATTCATTTTAGAATAATTAGTGGATTTTGTGGATAACTTTCAAAAGTGTTCCTGGTAAAGAAAATACGCATAGCATCACGTTGATGACTTGTGGATAAACTGGTGGATATCGTGTGGGTAAAGTTGATGACTTTTTGCGATAAATCGAGTTACCAACATAGTTATCCCCCAATTTATCCACAAGAGCCTAAAAATCAACGAGCGGTATAGAAAACAAGCTGTTTACGCACCATTTCTAGACTATAATACTCTGTTAAAAACAAAGTTTTATGTGTCGAGTCATATTAATGCATTGTGCTATTTTTTAACAAAAAAAGAGAAAAGACTTGCGGTATTTTTTTTATGTGGTAGTTGTGTCCACATGTTTACGTTTCGTTTTATCTCTTTATTAGTCATACTTTCGACTACAGCTTCAGCTATTTTCCCTGATACAGAGGCTCGGTACACAGCGAGTACAGCAGCACTCCGCCTCTTTGCTAAGTTAACGCAGCGTGCGTCTACTGACGACTTTGTGTCGTATCATTTTGACAGTTTCGGTATTCCGCCAGTTGATGGTAATGGATCATATAATGCAGTACATAAAATTATGTGGTACATACATTGGAGAGGCCTTGTAAAATCTTGGAGCTCTCCCGGTTTTAGTCCCATAGTTAACGCTGGTGAGAAAGTAAGAGCTGGTAGTAGTCTAGGTCCCGATTCTGCAGCCCTGATTCAAGCCATGAGGGAGTTGCTTCCGTCAATCAATCTTGATCACTACAATGATGCATCGAGTTATCTTACGGAGCTGCATAAGTCTTTGTGGCACCATGATTATATTCTAAAGAACCACCAGAGTTCTGGAATGTATTCGTCTAGCCCCGTTCAGTCCAAACAGGATCATGTTTATGGCCAAGCCATCCTCCCATATCCAACCGATGACGCTAGTTTGGATTACTTTCACGGAGATGACTGGCGAGGTCGTGCTCCGCGGAGGTATTTATTTCTGAGGAGGCCTATTCAAGACGACGTAACTATAAGTATGAACCTGGCGCTAAGTCTTCCGCAGTCATCTGGAGAGGTACATCCATCCGATCTTCATGTCCGACTTGTGGGGGCCATTTTACACCAGTCGATAAATTCGGCACTGAGCGACTATAGGGTGATACTTTTGCATCCATTAGTGGCAGAGCTCGCTCCTTCGTCGCTAGTCGCGGTTCGTCGTTCCCTTTCAGCTGCATGCATCACGATGGGGCCTGGTCCGCTGCCAGTAGGGACAAGAAGTATGAGCAGTTTGACAGATCTTGCACAGTGGGTCCTTCATGATAATAAATCTGTTTCAAAAATCGAAGACATCAATATGGTACACAAATTGCTTGAAGAAGAGGCAGATGTCTTACTGTATGAACCTACTGCTGGTTAGTTTGATTGCTTGTTCATCGGGTCACCTGCCTCAAGAACAGCCACAGGTACGTGATTTTCAGAACAAAGGAGAAAAACTTGGTGATGGTTGTCCATCTGTAGTGACTGCGCCGCTCAATTTGCCTGCAGCAAGTAGCCAAGCTGAGGCTTTTGACCGTGTTCGCTCAAGTTTTGAGAGTTTGTATATCTTGCGTCGAGAAAGCACTGAGCTCCCTTTTGGATTTAAGAATTTTGGATCAACGTGCCACGCGAACGCTGCTCTTCAGGTGCTCCTGCATGCGACAACGAGAGAGCCCCTTCCCTCTCGTGTGCGTGAGGAACTCCATGCATTGAGGTTAAAGGGTTTGTTTGCTTCGCGGTGGGCGCTGGCAAGACTAGTTTTTATACATCTGACTGTTTTTCAGTCAGCGACTGAGTTTTTAAATGTGGGTAATGGTCTGTATAATGACTATAATGTCTGGGCAGCGGATGATCCTGTGTACTATATGGATGCTGTGATGACGATGCTTGGTATGAATGGCCCTGCAACACCTCCTTTTCAATCGCTCACAACACTTTTTTCTCATGTGCCGCTCTGCGATGCTTTTGTTCCTCATGGGCAACAGTACTTTGGTGTGATTGTTCAAGGACGAGTATTGCCGCTTGTAACTCATTGTTATGGTTACCGCTTGAGTCTTTCCGGTGTGACCCTTAACCTGGGTGGGCATTACACAGCATTAGTGAGGGATCAATCATGGATGATCTATGATGATCTCATAGTTCATGGAGTGACAGAACAAGATGCTGAGGAGAAAATGCGGCGGCAAGCACGAGTTGCCATTTATAATGTCACGCCCGAATAATTACTATGGGAGTCGATTTTTTTGTACCCAAGTGATTCTGTGCTTTCTGCTGCTTGGCTGTGGTGCGAATAAGCTGCCCCAAAGTGCGCAAGAACCAGCTAAAATTGAATTTCAAGAAGAGCCGGAATGTCGGCAGGATAAGATAAAAAAGGTAGAGTCGAGTGTACCTGTTGGATGTAAAATATATAGGCCACGGTACCCGAAAAAAATGAACCATATCATGGTGTCGACGCTTAATCGTTATTATCCAAACTGGCAGCGATTATCGGTAAGGTGCTATGGAAAAAAATTAAGATATAATGTGAGGCTTGGAGAGAGCCTTCTGTACTGTGAAGTGAGCGCTCTTGAGAAGGGCAAAGAATTTCGTCCTCAGGCATCGGATTCACTTTTTAAACGCTATCTTATATGGGAAAAAAAAATGTATATTGTGAAAGTGCAGGAGACATTCAAGGAGGAGTGAGGATTGTCACAGCTTTATGGTGAATTGGGAGTAGGGCGCACCCAAGGAGGATGTCCCAAATCTAGTTGAAGCTAAAGTTTGAAAAGTAGCTCCCCCTGGAGTATTCCAGGTTTGATAGTAAATCAAAAAAAGGAGCTACAAGATGAGAGAAGACACGGTTAGA
>CAIUGE010000058.1 GCA_903898645.1 Oligoflexia bacterium
ATGCCAACAGCTGCTTGCGAGCATGCATTTTCTACGTGTCTGAGCTGTGCTGAGGTCTGCATGGCGTCTTGCAGTCCATGCACTTCGCAGAGAACGCCTGCAGTCAAGGAGGCGGTGACCATTGATTTGAGTGCTTCAGGATGAACGATAGAGCCTGCAGGAATGCACCACCACCCCACAGCATGCGAAAAAACATAGTAACGGCAGCCGAGCAACCACTCGCTGCCGGTTTTTTGTGCGCTGAAGGGCAAAATCCAGGAATCCGAGGACAGGGCCCTCGCGTTTATTACCTCTGGCTATTCATAGGCTTTATGATTTGACTCGTCGAATCAATCTATGTGTGCCGATTTTATACGGAAACTCATGTCCTCCTACAATCATTAATCAAGCAGACCAAGAATGTCTGGATTCTGGAAAACGAGCGCAGTCCAAGTCTCGGAACCTTTTAATTCGGCTCAGAGATTTTGAAAAAGAAGTCCTGCTCTTTATGGAGAATGAGGCGGTCCCTTTTACTAATAATCAAGGTGAACGAGATCTTCGTATGACTAAAGTTCAACAGAAAATTTCTGGTTGCTTTCGCTCTATGGATGGGGCAAAGAACTTTGCGCTTATCAGAAGCTACCTTCTTACCTGCCAGAAAAATGGAATTAATGCCTCTCATGCTTTGGAGATGCTATTCGAAGGCAAAAGGCCGCCATTCGCATCAGGCTGATTGAATCAAGCCTTTTTAGACTGACCAGTTACAATTTTTTGCCCTTTTTCCCTGCATCAGGATTTTGAAAACAAGTCATCACTAATGGTAATCCCAGATCTGCCACAGCTCTCATAAAGGCTGGATCGAACTCCACATTGCACTGACCGGAATAAGATACATTTATAGTAACGACAATATCCTCAACACCAAGGCCTGTCAGAGTATCTTTATGCAACTTCAGTAACTGAATGATTTCCTTTGGAACCAAATAAGAATCGGTGGTGTCCGCACATTCAAAGTCAATGCTAGCGGCCCCATAATCGTATGGTTTTAAATTAAATTTTCCAGTGCTTCCATTTTCTCCAACCTCATTCTGCTTAGTGAAAGTGATCCCTATTTCAGATTGGGCCTTAAGAGGTGAAAATTGACTGCCCCAAAAACTTACATTCCCAAAAATATTCATATCAACCTACTCTCCAAAGGAGTCCAATGGCAAACCAGTTTCTACTGTCTGCTTTGTTTTTGGATTCTGCAACACTATATTTCCAGATTCATCCACACCGACATTTGGATTCTTCGAACCAATTTGGTTGCTTTCCTTCTTAAATTGCTTCAGAATTTCTGGCTTCACATCTCTGTGAAATTTTTCTTCAGATACCCCCAGCCTCTTACCCAGCTCCTTTGCAGAGGGAAATTTTGCTTCGTTTCCCTGCCCAGTAGGATCCGTGGCTACTGGTTCCGGAACGTCACGAAGTACATGTCCAGCAGTAGACCCGACGTCCACCGCTGGACCAACCGGAGCCTCTCCTGTCGTTCCCATGCCTATATCAGCATCAGAAGCCTGATACCCAGGGTCTTGCTGAAGCTCCTTCGATTTTTGGTCCAACGAAGGCTGATCTAATGTGCCAATACTAATATCAGGCGGGGGCGCAATCTTCAACGTCCCAGCTGCTTCGAGCAGCCCAAGCTCCATTGCTGCCCAGAGCACTGGCACGGTCTTTTGCATGAAATTGTTATCAATCGCATTGTTGCCAGCTGTGTATGCTAGAGCAATCCCATCTGCATCGCCTGTGAAGAGTCCGGAGAGTGCCCCTGTCAGTTTGGCA
>CAIUGE010000059.1 GCA_903898645.1 Oligoflexia bacterium
TCAAAAGTCATCAAGCTTCTAATCTTGAGACCTTAACGAAATTGACGAAGAGCAAGTTGAAGAAAATATCAAAGAACAAAAAAACTCTTCGAGGTATTTTTTTACGTTCCAAAATTGCAAAATTTATGAAATGATCTATACCTCCAAAGCAACAAAATATCTCGCGACAGACGAAATATAATGTCTACAATAGCTTAGGTACGCAATTCCAGCTGTTGAGAGCCCTTTGCCCGACTCTCAACAGGCTTATGCAGCGCAATACTCCTACCATCTTGCTGCGCCCGACTAAAAACGGATGAGTCAATCCTCTGTGTATTTCCAAAAGTTTTTACGCTACCAGGGTAACACTCATCCAAGTACTGATCTAGCCGTACAGTACTCTTCGCCAACACAAGCCCAGTCTGACTGCGTCTCTCTCTTGCCATTTTCTCTTCTTCAAGCTTTGAATCAAATCCATCCAAAAGGCCAATGCGGTATGATTTTATTTGAATCGTGCCACGCACCTTGCCGCGCTTTTTTTGATCTGCAAGCCTCGATTCCAGCTGCTGCAAAAGAAAATAGTAGACATATTCAGCCATCAGAATATCTGCCCGAGTACCCATCAGCTCAACACCGCGAAGAATCACATTGTTTGCAATATCAGGCATATCGATATGAATACTCTGTACAGAAAAATGCCTCGTCAAGATTGATATAATACGTAAAAAGTGCACATGCGTTACTTTTTTTCCAAAACAGATACGCAGATTCACAAAAGGCTCTTGATACAAAGACTCACTATGATCTAAATGGTATCGCTCATAAAGCTCGCGTACCTTCGACATAGCAGCAAACGCTTCATGCTCATTACTGGAAGTTGCAAGCGCTAAGAGCTTTTTGCATTTATCCATCAGCTTTGTTGTTTCAGCAGACGTCTCGTGAAAATGCCAATCCAATTGACGCGCCTCAAGATCCACCTGGGCCGTACGCATGAATGCAGGCAAACCCAAAGTACTACAAGCTCTCTGAAAAACCTCCCCATGAGGAGCACCAGGGCGCAGCCGTACCCTGTCCCAGCTTTCAGTGAGCATATGCGCCATTTCGTGCACCATCACCCATTCAACATAGGCCCAATCGTACTCAAGAACGAGGCGCTGCGCTATAAAAATAGTCCGCGTGACAGGATCCCATTTGCCCCAAAACGACCCAACGTCAACAAAAACGAAATTTGGAGCAGAAAAATGGAGCGTATGAGTTCTGCAAATAAAACTAAAGTGATTTTGCAGGTGCAAAGTAGCATAACGATTCAACTCAGGCGTCCAGTTCATATCTGCACTATATACGAGAAAAAAAACTTCACAAGCTTCCACCTGCCGTATATGCTCCCCAGGTGCACACGTTTAGCAACTTCCTTCTTGCAGGGTCCAGTCTTCTTCTGATCAGCGTCTTTGCAAGCCGCGCATCAGGATTTTTTGGCATCCCCTCATTGATAGTCTTTATCGGCGTCGGCATGCTTGCAGGTTCTGACGGATTTGGTGGCATCTACTTTGATGACCCTGCCATGGCACAATCCTTAGGAACGATTGCACTTATATTTATCCTCTTCTCAGGCGGTTTAGAAACAGTCTGGCACGAGGTACGTCCAGTATTCAAAAGCGCACTTGCTCTCTCAACAATTAGCGTTATCATCACCATGGCACTTGTTGGTGCCTTTGCTCGCTATGCACTTGGGCTCACCTGGACAGAAGGCATGCTTTTAGGTGCTATTGTTTCATCCACAGATGCAGCTGCCGTCTTCTCTGTTCTTGTGGAACAAAAGGTCAGACTCAGCGCTCGCGTGAAGCATTTATTAGAACTCGAGTCAGGCACCAATGACCCGATGGCAGCATTCCTGACTATGGGTCTCATTGGCGTCATCGAGCAGCGCTTTGCGCCTGGACACCTCCTGTGGCAATTTGTACAACAAACCGTCCTTGGTATTAGCATTGGCCTTGGAACAGGTTTTTTAGCAACACGTATTCTGCGACGAATTCGTCTTGGATCTGACGGACTTTACCCAGTTGCAACAACTGCAATCGCAGTCTTTGCCTACAGTTTAGCTGAAGCGATTCATGGCAGCGGATTTCTCAGTGTCTACGTTGTGGGGATCGTCCTAGGCAATAGCGTCCTTCCACTCAAAAGAACAATTGCTCTTTTCCACGATGGCCTTGCTTGGCTCATGCAGCTTATTATGTTTATTTCCTTAGGCCTCCTTGTTTTCCCACGCAGACTCCTGACAGTTGCCCCAAAAGCGACATTCCTGGCACTTTTCCTCATCATTATTGCGCGCCCAGTTAGTGTCGCCATTGCACTTGCACGAAGCCGATTCTCGCTCAAAGAAAAAGCTGCTATTTGCTGGATTGGTCTGCGCGGCGCCGTCCCCATCATCCTCGCTACCTACCCACTATTAGCGCGCATTCCTCAGGCAAATCTGATTTTTGATATTGTCTTTTTCATCGTCCTCACCTC
This sequence comes from Oligoflexia bacterium, assembly GCA_903898645.1. Lineage (GTDB taxonomy): Bacteria > Bdellovibrionota > UBA1018 > UBA1018 > UBA1018 > CAIUGE01. Next base: position 2,488 of record CAIUGE010000059.1, read on the forward strand.
AGTTCTCATCCAAGGTACCACGATCCCCTATATCGCTAAATGGCTGAGTGTTGAAGAACGATCGTAGCGTCTTCTAACTGCAGAGACACACCCGGCACAAGCATTCGCTGAACATCCCAAAGGTCAAGATCACGAGGATCCTGATCGCCTACACGCAGGAGCTTTTTTCCTACCCAACGCTTATCAGGCGCTTTGGCAATACGAAAAATTCGTTTAGCATCAACAGTGACCTCGACTTGCGGGGCTATTGACCGAGCTGGCTCAAGGAGCAAACGCCCATGTGGCAGATCCAAGAAAAAATGCTCACCACCCAAAAAAGCCACATACTGAGACCCAGATTTAGTCACAGGTATTCCGCAAAGCTCTGTTTTTGGCCCCTGTGGCGGCACCGTCAACCTCCATTCAATGCGCTCTTTCCCACAAGAAGACACAAGGCCGAGCTCTTCACGCACACGAATAATATTTTTGAGATTCAAAACGCTAAAATGCGCCATAGGCCATACTTTGACCTCACCTTGGTCAAACTCAAAGACAAACTGACGAAGAACATCCCGACCCAGAACGCCATCACAGCATGACCCAACAAAGTGTGGCGGCTGAAAGAACTCCGTATCGGCTGTACCAAATACATGAATAGGCACATTCGTTGTACCCAGTACAAGAGCATCTGCCCATACAAGACGGGACAAAGAACGCATAGGCCGGTAGCTTGATCGAACAGGATCGATGAGCCGATCAAAAAAATGAAGATCTACCAACAATCCTTGAGCCTCCAAAAATGCGATTGATAGAAGCGATCTAGGGGCTGCAGGATCAATCAGGATTTTACCCAATAACCGCGTTGGACCAAAAACAAGCTCAGCACGTACCGCATATGCCCCTGCCCAACGACGTGCCGGCAAACGCTCAAGAAATGTGTTAGGCGAAATACCCAACTCCTCTCTACCTTCATACTTTTGTGATGCACGTGGACACTCAAGTTGATAGAAAAAAGAAACTTCATCTGCCCATGTTTGAACAATACGATTAATCGCATTAGTTTCTTTTAAAAGACCTATGCGCCCCCGCAAAATCCCAAGACGACGCTCCGCTATTTTAACCCAGACAAGATATGCCTTATAGGGCAACTGACTCTCTGCCCGCACCAATCCTTCAGCCTTCAGATACAAGGTCTGCCCAACAAGCACAATTTTGCGCCGAAGCATCCAAGACACCTCATGGGGATTTGGCATCCCAGGCTCCTCACGAACAAGTGTCTCAGTCCGTAACACCTCTTGGCTTGAGCTATACTGTTTGACCACACTAATCGATGCCTCAACAGAGCACAGGAATAATAAAAATATCACAGGAGAAACCTCTCAAGCCCAGAACGTACAAATGCACCTTGCTCCATTTGAAACCTGAGATAGGTCCCTCTTTCAAGATGGCGCCGTATCTCAACATGCCCCTGGTCATAGATCACGTGCTCAAGACGCGCCTCATCATAGGGTAGAACAACTTCCCAAACTGGGTGCTTGGCACGGAAAAAACTAATAATCTTATCCCGTAAAGCAAACACATCTTCAGGGACGTATGCCGAAACACAAATGGCCCCCTGACCTAAGCATCTGGCTCGATTTCGCGCTGCCTCATCAGGAAGAAGGTCCATTTTATTCAATACAAGAAAAATAGGCGCATCAAAACCAAGGGAAGTCAAGATGCTACGCGTAACATCGTGCTGCTCACGAGCCCGCTCATGGGACGCATCGACCACATGAAGCAAAAGATCCGCCTCGCGTAATTCTTCCAATGTAGATTTGAAAGAAGCAATAAGCGATGGAGGCAAATCATGAATAAACCCAACCGTATCAATTGCCACGATGGGCGGGTGACAATTCGGGTCAATAGCGCGCACGGACGAGTCAAGTGTCGCAAAAAGCCTATCTTCAGCATGCACCTCACTGTGCGTAAGTGCATTCAAAAGTGTTGATTTTCCAGCATTCGTGTACCCTACGAATGCAACAGTTGCCACATTTTTTCGATTTTCGCGATGCAGCGCACGACCACGCTCAATATCAACGAGGCGCTCTTCAAGAGTAATGACACGCTTTTTAACTAAACGTCTATCCACTTCAATCTGCTTTTCACCCATACCACGACTACCAGTACCACCACCGCGCTGACGCTCAAAATGACTCCAAAAATGCGCAAGTCTTGGGAGAAGATACTGTAACCGCGCAAGTTCAACCTGCGTCTTCGCCTCCTTGGTACGCGCATGGCGCGAAAAAATCTCAATAATCACACCTGGTCGATCCAGTATTGCACACGTAAGTATTTTTTCTATATTACGTAGTTGGTTGGGCGCTAAACTGCAATCAAAAATAACACAGTCAGCATCTTTGGCCAAAACCGCTATTTCCTCCAACTTACCCTTCCCCAAATAGGTCGCGGCAATCGGAGCTTTCTTAGGGCATAGAATACGATGGACACATTCAATCTCCAAAGTTTCAATTAGACGGTCCATCTCTTCGAGCGCATAACGATCGAACCCAACACTGACAACTCGACAGGGACTTTTTGGAAGCAAGGAACTTGATGTTTCAAACACCCCATCATGATAGCACAGGATATTGTAGTAGGATGATGAAAAACCTGTTAGAAAAGTTATATGTTCTCACCTGTAAAGCCAGATATTGATCTTCCTCAACTTGAAGAAAAAATACTCGAGTGGTGGGATAAAGAAAAAATCTTCCAAAAAAGCATTGACCAAAGATCTGACGCCCCGCTCTTCCGTTTCTATGATGGGCCCCCTTTTGCAACAGGACTCCCGCACTATGGTCATCTCCTTGCAGGCATTCTCAAAGACATTGTCCCTCGCTATGCCACCATGTGCGGCTACCAGGTCCCCCGCCGCTTTGGCTGGGATTGTCATGGATTACCTGTTGAACATGAGATCAACAAAGCACATGGATTAGTGAGCAGAAAACAAATTCTCGCCATGGGCATTGGTCCTTATAACGAGGCTTGCCGTAGTATCGTCAAAAGGTACACCCAGGAATGGAAAAGCACCGTCAGACGCATCGGCAGGTGGGTTGATATGGAGAACGGCTACTATACTATGGACGCCTCCTTTATGGAAAGCGTCTGGTGGGTGTTTCGCGAACTTTGGGACAAGGGCATGATCTACGAAGGTCACAAAGTAGTCCCCTACTCGACAGGCCTCTCCACACCGCTCTCAAATTTTGAAGCCAACCTCAACTATAAAACCGTCCAAGATCCGGCAATCTACGTCCTCTTTCCAAGCCGATCGCAAGAGTACTCCTTTTGCGCCTGGACGACGACACCATGGACTATACCAAGCAATCTTGCGCTCGCATTATCGAAAGATGCGCAGTACGTTAAAGTCCGCGTCCATGAGCATACTCTGATCATCGCAGAGTCACGTCTTGAAGCACTTGGTCTCCCCATTGAATCATGTGAACCCATTGCAACCGAAGAGCTCCTCGGTCAAGAGTATAAACCTCCCTTTGCAGCCTACCGCGATCAACCCGCATTTCGAGTTGTCCTTTCTGACCATGTGACACTGGATGCAGGCACCGGCATTGTGCATATCGCACCTGCATTTGGAGAAGAAGACTATGATGTTTGTAAGAAAAACAATCTCCCTTTTGTCCACCCACTTGATGAAGATGGGATCTTTGGTCCAGCGGTGCCAGAGCTCGAGGGTCTCGGCGCAAAAGAAGCTGATCGCACTGTCATTCAGTACCTCAAAGGTAAAAACCTCCTCCTCAAACAGGAAACAATTGAGCATAGCTACCCATTTTGCTGGCGGACAGATACGCCTCTTATCTACAGTGCAGTTGCCAGCTGGTTTGTCCGTGTTGAATCCATAAAAAAAGCTCTCTGTGCTGCTAATCTAGAAACATCATGGGTACCTGAACATATACGTGATGGCCGATTTGGTAATTGGCTGGAAAATGCGCGTGATTGGGCAATTTCACGAAATCGCTTCTGGGGAACACCTCTTCCCATCTGGCGCAATGAGAATGAGGTACGCTGCATAGGATCCATACAAGAGCTCGCTCAGGCAGCCGGCATAGACCCTCATACAATCACCGACCTTCACATGCATTCCATTGACCAAATCACAATTCCATCAAACTGTGGTGGCGCACCCCTGAAGCGTATCGATGGCGTCCTTGATTGCTGGTTTGAAAGTGGCGCTATGCCATTTGCATCAGTCCACTACCCTTTTTCTGGTCTCAAACTGGAAGAATGCTTTCCTGCTGACTTTATCGCAGAAGGTCTCGATCAAACACGTGGATGGTTTTATACACTCAATGTACTTGGTGTCGCACTCTTCAACAAAGCTCCTTTTAAAAATGTCATTGTGAATGGACTCATTTTAGCTGAAGACGGCAAGAAAATGAGCAAGAGTTTACGTAATTACCCCGACCCTCATGTGCTCCTCAATACCTTTGGCGCAGACGCTCTCAGACTCTATCTGATTCATTCAACAGCAGTTAAAGCCCAAGAACTCCGTTTTTCAGAAAATGGCGTTAGGGAAGTTGCACGCAAAATACTGATTCGCTGGTGGAATGCAAATTGTTTTTTTATCAACTATGCTCATACTGACGGGATCGCTATCACAGACCAATCAACGCCCTTTGGTCTCGACCGATGGATCCTCTCACGTCTGCATCGCCTCATTCATGAAACAAGAACACATATGGCAGCCTACAAGCTCTATCTTGTTGTTCCTCAACTTTTACAATTCATTGAAGAGCTGACCAATACCTACATCAGGTTCCACAGAAGACAATTCTGGCAAGAAGGTATGACGCCAGAAAAACAGGCAGCGTTTGGTACACTCCACACAGTCTTAGTCACATTCGCTCGACTTATGGCACCGTTTACGCCTTTTTTAGCTGAAGAAAGCTACCAACTCCTCACACCTGGCGCTTTCAAACGCCATGAAAGCGTCCATCTTGACACTATGCCAGAGGCAAACCAAAGCCTCATCAATGACACCATTGAAGCAACAGTCGCTATTATGGAACGCATCATGCTGCTAGGACGCACGTTTCGTGAATCGATTGCCACACGCAGCAAGGTACCTCTCAAAAGCATAGTCATCATTCACCGCAATAAAGAAGCGCTTGCAGGTCTTCAGGCTTTTGAAAATGCCATGCGCGAGGAACTGAATATTCGTGCATTCAGCTATGATACTGACGAATCACGCTACATGAGTATTGCAATTGAACCCCGCTTTGCAGTCCTTGGACCAAAAGCTGGCAAAAATATGAAATTGCTGGCAAATGCCATCCGCACGCTTCCACAAGAATCCATTATTGCACTTGAGAATGGAGCAAGCATCACTCTTTTCGATATACCAATCAGCATGGATGACGTTGCAATCCAACGCGCAGCAAAATCTCCCAATATATGCGTCCTAGGTGATGTTGCTGTGCTTATTGACCCAACAGTTGAGCACGAACAGGAAATCGAGGGGCTTGCACGAGAAATTATCCGCAAGGTCCAAGCAGCACGAAAATCTGCCGACTGCCTGCTCAGCGACCGCATAACGCTCACACTCTTTGTTTCGCCAGCAAGCAAAGCCTTCGAGGCCCTCAGCACCCACAGTGCCTGGATTGCACGTGAAACGCTTGCTAAAGAATGCCTCCTCAAACGCCCCTCTTCCGGGCATCTAGAAGAAGCAGAGCTGGAAGATGGGTCAGTATGTCTCATTGGCATCACGCATTAAATCCTATTGGCTATATCGATGGGTGTTTTCCAAAAAAATACGCTACCCCTCGCCAACCAGGGCTCGCGCCTCACGCCGAAGGCCGCATTGTTCTTGAAGGCGCATGGTTTCAAGCTGCATGCCGCGGCCTTGAAGAATTCAGCCATATTATCGTTATCTTTGGATTTCAAATAGAAAGTATCAGCACCCATGCAACGATCCGGCCCCCACGCTTTGCCGGTAAAAAAAGAATCGGTATTTTTGCCTCACGCTCACCCCATCGCCCGAATCCCATTGGCCTCTCCATAGTCCGCCTCAACAAAATAGAATCAATAAAAAACATCACCTACCTCTCAATCTCAGGCATTGATATGATCAATGGCACACCAGTCCTCGATATCAAACCCTACGTCCCCTATGCAGATTGCATCCCTTCAGCCACCGCAAGCTGGGCGCAAGAACCAGCCCGTTTCGATGTCCAGATGAGCAGTGAAGCCGAAGCCACCCTCCTGACGCTCCCTGAAAACGTCCGTCACCTCATTACAGAAATCATTAGCCTGGATCCACGCGATGGCGCACAGAAAAAAAATGACCGCACATCAGTTTTCACGCTTCTTCATTACGACATCACCTGGACGCTTCAGGGCACAACAGCCTATGTTGAATCAATACATCTTCTTAAAGACGTCGACTCAGGACCTCGATCGCTTTAACCATCTTGGCCTGCTATGCACCGGTCTTCTTCTGTAAAAAAATCACCTCTCAAGGCTCAATTTGAATAGCTTCCTCTGTTTCTCAAGATTCCGACTGAAGGGCAAAGCGATTAAAATATTGCGGTAGTCAAACCCTAGTATCAACCCAATAATGCGCCTTCATCTCTACCGTAGCTATACGGAGCAAGAACATTAAAAAAACCCTCATCCTCGCCTTAAGGAGCACCTGCCAGTCTTAAAAAAGTCGCTCTTTCATAGAAAGATTTTTCACGCTTTTCGAAATCGCTTCGACAATACCCAAATATAAATTTCTCGTGCCCTTTTACTTTTCAACATGCACCTTAAACGCTCGAAGGCTTCACCGTTTTGCTTTGATTTTCTTACATTTTATTCTCTTTATAAGTCAGCCTTGATGGAATTTTGACCATTCGAATCTCCTTGTCCTTCATGGCTAGGAGACGATCCCACCAAACCCCTCTGTCCACCAACAGACCTAAGCCCAGGAGCTAGAGGCACATGAGCGTACTTCTTTTCATTCTCTTGCATGCTCTTGAACTCCCCCTCAATATAGGCATCAAGATCATAGGTTTTTTGTTCATTTATTTTTGTTGCCATCCAGTAACTTGCATTTTTTACAATTTGCTGAATAGCCTTAGCTCCTGGTGACCCTAATACTTCTTCTTTCCTAATGAGATCATCAACCCGAGAAATCAGCGCAGTTTTTATTGTGCCGACTGCATCCGTCCCATAGCTTTTCTCCACAATAAGAAGTTCTTTTTCCAGAACATCGATCGTTGCCTTCTTCTTTGTCTCTGATGTCATGCTTAAAAAATTCATCTGCTTAAGTCTACCACCAGCACCAAGGTCTTCATCTAGCTCGTAATTGCCATCAAGAAAATAAGTAGCATGTGAAATATCAAGATCGAGCCCAAGACTTTTAAAGTGCATTTTAAATTTGTCTGGATCCAGAAGTTGTTTCAAAACACCTATAGGTAACTTCATAAGTATTGCAACGCCAAAAGTAATAGTACAGACTCCTGTCATGAGCAACAAGCATAGTGATTACAACATTCGATTACGTGCAATAGAAGCAATTTCTGATGGCCAGTCAGTGGAAGCAGCAGCTAAGGCATTTAGGTACAATAAATCAACAGTGCATCGATGGCTTCAGTCTTACAAAAAAACTAAAGATACAGAAAGTCTTACGCCA
>CAIUGE010000060.1 GCA_903898645.1 Oligoflexia bacterium
AAATTTTTACTTGCTTTTTTCCGTCTAACCGTGTCTTCTCTCATCTTGTAGCTCCTTTTTTTGATTTACTATCAAACCTGGAATACTCCAGGGGGAGCTACTTTTCAAACTTTAGCTTCAACTAGATTTGGGACATCCTCTCCTCGAGAAGACGGGTTGCGATAATTGCAACACATACTGTATGGAAAATTAACGAATAAAGAACAATCAATACTCTTGACCAAACAAACAGGAAAAACGATAGCCAGGATGACTCTCTTACAAAAAATACTATTTTTATAAATGAATATTGTTTTTAAATCTTGTTTCCATACGCATAGCTACTTCAATCGCATAAAAATATCCTGACACGATTCGTGCATAACTAAAGTCTGTATAAGTATTTATTCTTATACAGAATGAAATATATGAAAATTCGTTTACTCTCAATGTACGCCCTTATCGCCCTTGCTGCGCGCGGACAGACTCCTCCAACCGATGGTACTTGGCTCCTTACCTCGGACTCTTGTAACGAAAAATCCTTAATAAGGCGTGATGATCTCCAAGTACGACTCACCTTCAACGGGAATAAATTAATACAGAGTTATACGTTCCCTGAAAGAAAGTGCACTCTAACCGCACCATATTCAATAAGCTCGTCGCCAGACAACCTCACCTTAACTTTCATAAGGCCGATCACAGCTACTTCCTCAAATTGCGGTACACTCACCATCTCCAAAAGCTCAAGAACATACGCCTATAAACATAAAGATAATACTCTCGTTCTGACATCTAAAAACACCGAGACCTGTGATAAAGGCCAAATAGCAGAACTCACCTTAACCAGACAATAGGTCACATAAGCCACGGATGGCTTTTTTGACACATCTCGATCATTCCTCCATAATGACGTTACAGTAATACGATGTGGGAATCTGCTACACAAAAGAAATCAAATGATCTTTACAAGAAGCGCGACCCTAGAATGCGTCTTCGCATACAGCGAGTGAACACAGAAATAACGTTTGACGGAGATCAAAAACCTCACCAGGCAGTGACCATCATTAATGATATCTCGGAAAGTGGTATGGGTATTTTTTATAAGAACTTCATTCAAACGGGGGAGAAAATCACCATGAGCATTTTCCGCCCCCAAGCAGTAACTGTCCACGGTATAGTTAGATGGTGTGAGGACTGGAACCCCACATCTCGCATTATTACCATGGCAGAAAATGGATCCCCGCATAAATACCGACTAGGAATCGAGTTTACACCAGCATCAGAAGAAGAACGCAATCAAATTGCCGCATTATACCAAAGCCTGACCGAGGATCGCTTCTTTCCCTTTCGCTCATCACAATAACAAAAGAAAATCGTCCCACATATGCTTAAGCTTACCTTTAAGCTTAACAACAGCCTGAGTGTGGAGCTGACTAACGCGAGACTCTGTAACGTCTAAAACACGACCTATTTCTTTCAAATTAAGATCTTCATAGTAATAAAGAGACAAAACAAGTCGTTGTTTTTCTGGTAAATCCGCAATGGCGTCAGCAACATTTTTTTTCAACACTGCAAAACTGACCTCGCTGTAAGGATTTTTTGCTTTTGACGAAAAACTAGGATCTCCTCCAGTATGAAGAGCTTTTTTATCTGACTTTGAGAAATGCGCGATATCATCATATGACAAGAGAGAAACACTTCGTACTTGATTCAAGAGGTCGTGGTACTCCTCTTTCGTTATACCAAGCTCAAGCCTTACTTCATCTTCGGTTGCTTGACGGCCGGTCCGCTGCTCAATCCGCGCATAACACCTTTCAAGGACTTTTGATTTTTCACGCACGGATCTAGGTACCCAATCCTGCGCACGCAATTCATCCAAAATCGCACCCCGGATACGAAACTCAGCATAGGTTTTAAACTTGTTATCTCGCGAAGAATCATACTTGTCGATAGCATCCATAAGACCAATAACGCCAGAACTCATAAGATCATCCAGCTCAATATTAGCAGGGAGCCTGGCAGCTATTTTTTGTGCAATATACTTAATAAGAGGCGCGTATTCAAGCACAAGCTTTTCTCTTGTGCTATTAACGGGAGATACGTCTGCCGCAATGACCTCGTTTTTTGTACTACCATCTGCCTGCAGAGGTTCAGTTGTTTTTTTCTTTGGCTCTATTTTTTTTGCTTTTTTCTCATTATTCTTACGAATACTTTCACGGTACTTCTGGATTCCTTGATTTAAACTCATACCCCACCCCTTAAATATTTAAAACTAAAGAAACAACACGCTCAGCTGTTGCATACTCAAAATCATCTGGCACTTTTTGTCCTGTTGAAAATGCAATAAATGGTAACTTACTCTTACGTGAAATATTCAAAAGCCCTCCATAGGAGAGCGCCTCATCAAGCTTAGAGACAAAAACACCTGTTGGCTTAAAAAGCGCGAACCGTGCAATACAGTCATAGACTTCAGCATCACGCATAGTGATTGGCAGCGTTAAAAAAACCTCAATTCCTGGCAAATTCAAATACTGCTGTAATGAACGCATTTCATGAGTATCGCGTGCCGATATGCCCGGCGTATCAACTAAAATACAGTCAAGTTCAGCAAAATCAAGCAAAGCTGCGCGCATGTCCTCCTGCGAACTCACACAACGATATGGACATTCAAGAATCTTGGCATAGATACCTAGCGACTGAGCACGCTCTTGTTGGCATTCAAGCGCCAGAAGACCTACCCGCACGCCTGACCGTGATGCCATCTGTGCCACAAAAGTCGTCTTACCAGAGCCAGCAGGACCCACGAAAGCCATGACATGAGGAGGCCTATCTGGCTCATGCGTAGGCGTCACCATCCGCCTGCAATCAATACTCGCCAAAAGTTCGTCTGCTAGACAGGAAAAAACCTCATGTGGCTTCTGAGCTTTATCAGGGCCAAGCTCAAAGGAAACTTTTTTCATCAAAAGGAGCGCATGACGTCTATCAACACCAGAAATAACAAGCTCTTCAAATGCATCCGTCAATGCCGGTATATCAAGCGCAGGCACTTGAACGTAGTGCTCTTTTTCGGCTTTTTTCAATACCTCGACCTGTGCCCTCAATCTCTCTACTTCAGCTGCCAGAGGATTGACATCATCTTGAATATCAATGTACCGCATTTCTGGCTTTGCAAAATACTCAATAGAGCTTGCAACCTGACTATCAGCTAATTCATCTACTGGCACACGCACTTTTTCTTGTGGAGCAGGCGGCCGAAGCTGCGACATATACCTTTCAGCGACATCCGCCTGACGCTTCGCAGGTAATTTTCTTAAAAGCTCTCGATCTTCTTTTCGAATACGCGATTCGACCAATGACTTTTTTTGCATTGATCGATCAGACACTGCTACTGTCACTTCATACTGCGTTTTCATGAGTCCAACGCGTGACTTGCGTGTCTGAAGCACGATAGCTTCAGGCCCAAGCTCACTTTTGACCTTGTCGAGGGCTTCTTGCATTGTAGGCGCTTCAAATTTTTTAACCTGCATAGGATACCCGTACCACTCCTATAGATTTAACCTTCACGCTGGGTGTAATTTCATTATGCGACAAAACTGTCACATTGGGAATAAATCGATCAATCAGCCCCTTGAGCTGCGCACGAATAACCGGTGAACACAAAATAACATTCCCAGCAGCCTCGGCCATAACGGCATTGAGTTCAGCTATAAATTGACGTACGAAATCAGGATCAACTGAAAGCTGGACACCCTGGTCGGTCTGAATCATGCCTGACGCAATTGTCTCCTCAACAACACGGTCAAGCGTCATAAGACCGAGCTGCCCGTCACTCGTTGCAAGTCTTTTTGTAATGGTACGAGCAAGACTTGCGCGCACATGCTCAGTCAAAAGAGCAGGATCCTTCTGGACATGAGCACTATCAGCAAGCGCCTCGAGGATGGAACGCAAATCCCGAATAGGTACCCCTTCTTTCAAAAGATTTTTCAACACTTTAAGGACAGTACCCAAAGAAAGAACCTGTGGCACAAGGTCATCCACAACTCTTGGTGCCGTCTGCTTCACGATATCAAGCAGCGACTGGAGTTCTTGGCGCCCAAGAAGCTCGTGAACATTTTGACGCACAAGCTCCGTAATGTGCGTTGCAATGACAGTCGAAAGATCCACAACCGTGTAACCTGCATATGATGCCTCTTCTTTCTGACGTGGTGAGATCCACAGTGCTTCTAACCCAAAAACAGGCTCTTTTGCTGGCATGCCTGAGATACTCGCAGTCACAGATCCCGGATCCATCGCAAGCAAACTCCCCACCATAAGCGATCCACCACCTATAGTAACCCCCTTCAGGAGAATCTGATAATCACCGGGTTTTAGCTCAAGATTATCTCTAATACGAAGCGGAGGGATAATCAGACCCAGATCAAGCACAAATTGCTTCCTGATATTTGAGATACGCTCGAGTAAATCGCCATTTTGCTCTGCGTCAACTATATTAATCAATCCATAGCCTACTTCAAGCTCGAGGACATCCACAGTCAAAAGATTCTCGAGCTTTCCTTCACTGTTTTTAAGCTTGTCCTCAGTCACTTTTTTCTGATGCGCAATAATATCTTCTTTCTTCCTCGCCTGCAGGCGAAACGCCAGTAGGCCAATACCCCCACCCAATGTCATAAAAGGCCAAAATGGCAATCCCGGTATAAGAGCCAGGAACACCAGAACGCCGGATGAAGCAAGGAGCGCCGTCGGCTTCTGCGTTAACTGTTCAGTCACTTCTTTACTAAAATGTGTACTTGTCGCAGTACGTGTCACAATAATACCAGCCGCAGTTGACACAATCAGTGCCGGTATCTGTGTCACGAGCCCATCCCCAATTGTCAGCAAAGTAAAAGTCGTTGCCGCAGAGGAGATATCCATACCTTTCTGAAAGGTACCTATAATAATTCCGCCCACAACGTTAACAATAGCAATCAAAATACCAGCTATAGCATCCCCGCGCACAAATTTCGATGCACCGTCCATAGCTCCATAAAAATCGGCCTCCCGGGCGATCTCATGGCGCCGACGCTTTGCCTCTTCCTCATTAATGCTCCCTGAATTCAGATCCGCATCAATTGACATCTGCTTGCCAGGCATAGCATCCAAGGTAAAACGTGCAGCCACTTCAGCAACACGACCTGCGCCTTTTGTAATCACGACAAAATTGATGATCACTAAGATAATAAAAACAACGACCCCAACAGCATAGTTACCACCAACAACGAACTCACCAAAAGAGCGAATTACCTCACCCGCAGCTGACGTTCCCTCTTCAGCTCCATGCAACAGGATAATTCTTGTCGTTGCCACATTGAGAGACAATCTAAAAAGAGTCGTAATCAAAAGAAGCGATGGAAAAATACTAAAATCAAGAGCTTTCGTTGCATAAACTGACGTTAAAAGCAAAATAATAGAAAGTGCAAACTCAAGCGTCAAAAAAAGATCAAGAAAAAACCTTGGCAAAGGTAGCACCATAACGCTGACAATCAGCAGCAATCCAAGTGCCATAAAAAGATCTGAGTTTTTTGATAATCCTTTAAAAAAGTTCGTCATAATTTCTTCTTTAGTTTATACACATAAGCGAGCACTTCAGCGACTGCTTGGTACAGTGATTTTGGTATGACATGATTCACTTTAACTGTTTTATAAAGCGTTCGTGCTAGAAAAACATTCTCAACAAGAGGTACTCCGGCACTGGTCGCCATTTTCTTAATGCGCTCAGCCAAAAAGTCTGCACCTTTTGCCACAACCTTAGGGCTACTCATCTTTTCTTTATCATAAGAAATCGCAACGGCAAAATGGGTCGGATTTGTGACAATCACATCAGCTGTCTTGACAGCCGCCACCATACGCCTACGTGCCATCTGCCTCTGCGCAGCCCGGATACGAGCCCTCACCTGAGGATCCCCCTGCTGCTCCTTATGCTCCTGCTTGGCCTCTTGCTTCGTCATCTTGACATTTTTTAAGTATTCCATTCGCTGAAGAACAAAATCAACGCCTGCAAACAAAAGAAGAACAAAGCTAAGTGCAAAAAAAATCTTTGCTCCTTGCTCCTGCAAAACTGCAAAAGAACTTTCTGGCGAAAGCCAGATCGATTGCAAGGAAAGACTCATCTGCCGAGAGACAAAATAGTAGCAAATAGCAACCGCAGAAAAGGTCTTAAGCACAATACGCAATAATTCAAACAATTGACGCATAGAGAAAATCTTTTGAATACCACGAAGGAAATTGATCTTCTCAAAATCTGGCTGGATTGGCTCAAAAGTAAAAATAGGCCCAACCTGAACAAAACTTCCAACAGAACCAACAAGAGCTGCCACTACCCCAACTGATCCCGCTATGGTAACAGCCACCTTCCCTGCTTTTAGCATTTTATCATGCAGCATATGGTTCGTTGCTAAATCAAGACGTGCAAGAACGTTGGGATGAAAAAAATCACGCATCATATCCATGATATCCATGCTCCATCTAGGCATCATCATCGTCAGCAAACTGCCAGCCGCCACTAACCCTAACATACCAGAAATCTCACGGCTCTGGGCTACATTACCCTTCTGCCGATATTCCTCAATACGCTGGGGAGTGGCGTCTTCTGTCAAATCATCTGCTGACCTATTCTCGTTTTCTTGCAAGCTTTATCCCTTCATAGTAGTGCAGTTTTAAAAAACTCAAACATATGCATCTGCATCTGCTCAATCACAAACGACACAATGGGTTCAAGCTCTGGCGCATCAACAATCAACAGCATAATACCGATCAGCGTCGTCACTATAGATGATATACTATAAATGTTGAGTTGTGGCATCGTTTTCGCCATAACGCCAAATGTCACATTCACTAAAAAGACCGACAATGACACAGGAGCTGAAACTTGAAATGCAAACGCTATAACAAACCCACCTAAAGAAATAAAAATATTGTTGACATCCTGATTGATCCGCATACAACCAATGCCTACTATTTCATAACTTTTATACAATGCCTGTATGAGCATACTATGCCCACCAAGAGACAAAAAAAGAAGCATAATAAAAACCATTTGGAATTGAGACACAATTGACGCATAGGACTCTTGATGATTATCGAATGTAGCAGCTGACCCAAACCCCATAAATGACCCAATAAGATAAGAACCAAAATTCAATGCATCAAAAATGGTTTTTGCTATAAAACTTAGAGCAAAGGCAAAAATTGCCTCAAGACAGACCTGCGTCAAAATTCCAACAGGACTCGCAATCCAAGCATCGTTCAAAACAAGATCAAAAGCATGACTTTTCTTCAAAAGTGGATAAAAAGCAATCGCTATAACAAATGAAAAAAGTATTTTAACTAACTGAGGGATAGTCTTATCGCCAAAAAAAGGAAAGAGCGTCAGCACAATAGAACAGCGAACAAGAACAAGAAAAAAAACAAAGACCTCTGTTGTCGAAATATCAAAAAGACCCGTCAACGGATCCACTCCCCTGCATTCCCAAGAATATCAGATGCATAATGCAACATAACTTCCATCATCCATGGACCAAAAACTGCAACAATTGCAACAACTGCAATCATTTTAGGAATGAATGTCAACGTCGCTTCATTGATCTGCGTCACAGCCTGCATGACGCTAACAAGTATCCCAACCACCATGGCAGTACACAGCATAGGCCCTGCAACCAAGAGCATCGTCTTAAGCGCTTCAGAACTCAGACTCATAACCAACTCTTCACTCATAACGCCCCCCTTTTATCCAAAACTTTTTACGACACTTCCAATCACAAGATCCCAGCCATCAACGAGTACAAAAAGAAGAACTTTAAGCGGCAGCGATACAACAGCAGGAGGAAGCATCATCATCCCCATAGCCATAAGGACACTTGCAACAATCATATCAACAACGATAAATGGCAGATAGAGCATAAATCCAATCTGAAATGCACTCTTCAACTCACTAATAATAAAAGAAGGTATAAGAACATAAGTCGGAACATCACTCCTGTTTTTTGGATGATCTTGCTTTGATAGACTCAGAAAAAGCTCAAGGTCCTTTTCCCTCGTCTGCGTGAACATAAATGCCCGAAGTGGCGCTTCTGCCTTATTCCACGCAACAGTTTGACTAATTTTCTCTTCCATATAAGGCTCAAAAGCATCATGAACAATGACACTCCAGGTTGGCTGCATAATAAAAAAAGAAAGAAAAAGCGCCAATCCAACAAGTACCTGATTCGGAGGCATTTGCTGCGTTCCTAGAGCTTGCCTAATAAAGCTTAAAACAATAATAATTCTTGTAAACGACGTCATCAAAATCAAAATTGCAGGCGCAAGCGACAAGACAGTTAGCATCATAACAATGCGTAGCGCCGATACAAGATCTGCCGGTTTATCTGTTTTTTGAAATGACAAGCTGAGTGACGGCATCGTCAACCCAGATTGACCAGGCTGATGAGCTGCAAAGCTAGGACTTGGAAGCATCAAACAGGAAAGAACCAATAGAAGTTTCATAATTGTTTGAGACTTTCAACTTTTGCCTTAATCCTTGACTGCATATCATGACCAATTATACTCTCTTCTTGCTGCGGCATATGCGTATCAAAAGACGCTTTTTTCTCATGCATATCGTCAAACTCTCTTGCCTCATCATAGACCTCAGAAAGCGCCACCATCGTATCACCTGTAACACCTATAATGACTTTTTTTCCAGGCACCTGTAGCATAATAATTCGCTTTTTCTGATCAACGAAAAGGCTCGATATAACTTTCATACTCTTTTTAGAAGACACTCCATCTTTTTCACGACTCTTTTGAAAAGCACTCAAAAATGTGCCAGTCAAATCATCCTCATGACGCCATGATCGAAAAAACTTCACACCCAAAAGGACACACACAAGAAGAACCGTCACTATAGCAATCGTCTTCGGAAGATATACACTCTCTTTTTTTTGTGTCACTTTTTCATTTTGAACGACTTCTGAATGCTTACTTTCTTGTTGAAGAATGTTCGGAATTTTTATATATATCTTACTATTGTTAGAACTAATCTGAATATCATCAAGATATCTCTTGAACTCTGCTTTGTCATCTAGCGTAATACGTACTCGCACAGTATCGGGTGTATACTGGTAAATAAAAATCTTTTTAAGAAACGCACTTTTGTCAAAACTTCGCATAAAAGATTCCTGAATTCGAAGTTTTTTAAGCGAATATTGGACCGTATCCTGCTTGACGTCTGCCTGAATATTAGAAGAATCAAAATCTTTTGAAACATCTACTGTGATGCCGGCACTATCGACAAGCACATTCCTTATTTCAGAAATATCCGCAAGAGCTACCAACGCTATCAATAAACATACCATTTTTGAAGCTCCTACCTGATCTGTTCAATACGTTCAGCTGGCGAAATAATATCCGTCAAACGAATACCGAACTTTTCATTTACAACAACAACCTCGCCCCGTGCAATTAGCTTGTCATTCACAAGAATCTCAAGCGGTTCACCTGCAAACTTCGCAAGTTCAATCACAGATCCTTGAGCAAGCTGCAAGACATCACGAACTGGCATCCTCGTGCGACCCAACTCCACCGTGACCTTCAGCGGGATATCTAATATAAAATCAAGTGACTGCACAGATGGAGCCGCCCGACCAGCCCTCGATCCCTCGACCTGCTCACCCGATGCAGCTAAATCATCCCCATCACCCAATTCAGCTAACTCAGCCATACAGCACTCCTTTACTTAACTATCAACAGGCCTTGTAATTTGCACTGCCCTATTTCCTCGCGATACACCAAGAAAACATTTCAACTTAGGTACACCTTCAACCAAAATTTCAAGTTCACCATCCGCATCCTGCATTAATGGAATGATATCACCTACACTCAGATTCACAAGATCGCCCACAGTGATATGCGCAGCGCCCAAATTAACACAGACATTAATCTCAGCTGATCTCAGATGATCTTCAACTTTTTTTGCCCACTCATCATCTGAACGATCTGTTTCAGTTTGAAATGTTGCATTCAATTTGTTTTTGATGGGCTCAATCGTAGAATAAGGCACAACGAGAGCAATGGTGCCACTTGCATTTTCAAGCTCAATTTCAAATGTCGTCGAAATAATAACGTCAGACGGCGGAACAACGCCAACAAATTGTGGATTCACCTCAGTTCGCACAAAAACAATATCTGTTCTATGAACTGGCAACCACGCATCTTCCAGATCTTTAATCGCCAGATCCATCACTTTACGTAAAATTGAAAGCTCAATCCTCGTAAATTCTTTCCCTTCTATTTTTGTATAAGGCCTATCTGTACCACCAAAAAAACTATCAACAAGAGCATAGGCAAGCTTTGACTCAAATACTAAAAGGGCCGGCCCCCTCAGACTCTCGAATCGTATAATACACATACAGCTTGGTATCGGCAGTGTATTAACAAATTCACCGAACTTCAATAAGTCAGTGGATATAATACTGATAGTAGCTATTTTTCTTAGTGCATTTGAAAGCGACATACGAAAAAGCCTAATAAATCTTTCATAGATAATATCGAGCGTCGGCATACGTCCACGAATAACACGATCCTGATTTGTCAGGTCATAAGGAGACGCTTCAATATCACTTCCATAGATCACTCCACCTGGAACAGCGCCCTTGCCAGAAGAGCCGCCTCCGCCACCTGAAGCAGAGCGCTGAGAAGCCCCCTTAGAGCTCTCTTCTGCTGTGGACGCTTCTCCCCCTACAGCATTCATAAGCGCATCAACTTCGTTTTGGCTCAGTACCTGATTCATTATTACCCTACCCAGTCAGTGCAAAATTTGTAAAATAGACACTTTTTATTTTACCATTTACCAAAAATCCATTGAGTGCGTTTTTAATCTCTTCTTTCAAGAATTCTCGACCATCACCAGTTGCGAGGTCCTGCACTTTTTTGCTATTGAATAAATCAATAATGACATTCCTGACTTGAGGCATTTTAGATGTAACTTCTGATTCGATGTCTGTATTTTGAACTTCTAAGGATATATTAACTTTTACGTATTTAGGGCTCAGGCTTCCAGGTGTTGCAAGATTGATAGTAAACTGATCAAGGGGAACCATCTTTCCAAAGTCATTATGCGACTTTTTATCTCCACCTTTACTTTCACCCTCTTTTGACGCGTCACGATCACCTTCAGCTTCTGCTATAGCAGAAGCTGCAACATCGTCAATACTTGGTTTGTTTTTTTCACGAATGAACGATGTAGCAAGCACCGTTATGATACCAACCGTTGCAACTGTATTGATCGCGGAAAGCACAATAACAATCGTATTACCTTCTTGCGATTTCACATGCATACCTCAACTCCTTCTAGGATATATTGAGCATACAGTTCCTCAAGTAAATATTCAAATAATAAATATAATTGACGCTTTGACGCGCTCTGCGCCAAAGCGTCAAGAAAATGACTTATCCTCGCTTAATATTAAGGACTTCTTGTAGCATCTCGTCTGTCGTACTAATAACCTTACCATTTGCTTGGAAGTTTCTCTGCGCTTGAATCAAATTAATAAAGTCACTTGCAATGTCGGTTGTTGACGACTCCAGTGCCTTCACCGAAATCCTGCCTCTTCCGCCTGTTTGTGCACACCCAATATTCGCTTCACCTGAACTGCGCGTATCGCGAAAACGGTTCTGACCAAGCTTAAAAAGCCCCTCCGGGTTTTCAAACCGCGTCAGCGCAATCTGCGAAATATTAATGCTCTCGCTATTGCTAAAATGCGCAATTAGAATACCCTCTTCACTAAACGAAAACCCAACAAGTGTCCCGGCCGTATAGCCGTCTTGAATAGTCTTGTATGTTTCTGAGTTTGTTCCATACTGCGTCACTTGGACACCTGTACCACCATGCGCCTTATCTGTCCCAAAATTAAAATTCACCACCTGATCAGGCTTCGCACCTTTATTGAATGTAAATTGCGACTTACTGATACTTTGATCCTTCAACCTCCCGTCAGTATCAAAAGTCAATGTTCCTGTTGCACATTCAACAAGCTCTCCTGGCTTTCCATTATTACATTCATCACCCTTAACAACTGCATGCCAAGTCCACACATCATCCTCAGTTTTATTAAAATAAGCTGTACAGCTATGCGCCATGCCAGCGGAATCATAAATAGTGACACTTGTTGCAGCATTTGATGTCTTTTCAGGCTTTGCGATATTAAATTCTTTTAATTTTTCAGCTCTCAAATCAAGATTCATAAAAAGATTAACAGATTCAGTTTTCTTCGCATCAATCACACTTCGATCCACAGAAACCGGACCAAGCTTAGTACTAATTTTCCCAAGATCATCCGCCTCAAAACCCATCACGCGGGCTCCATCTGACGTAATGAGCTTACCTTCTCGGTCAAACCGAAAAGCGCCATTCCTTGTATAACTTCTCCCATCTGTACCATCAAGCACAAAAAATCCATCTCCAGTAATAGCCAAATCTGTTGGCGATTCTGTCTGAATCACAGATCCTTGAGAAAAAATCGGCGTGATAGCAGAAAGTTTCATACCAGCACCAATCTGATTTCCCCCCAAAAGCCCCTTGACTGACTTTGAAATAACATCCTGAAATTCAGGGCGGCTCGTTTTGAATCCCGTCGTACTTGCATTTGCAATATTATCACCGTAAACAGCAAGCGCTTCACCCTGACCAGCAAGTCCTGAAATACCTGTATATAATGAAGTCAATATACCCATAAATACATAACCCTTTCCTGGAGAATCCTTCTCCTTAAGAGAGCACTATTGCTCCATCGATTCCTGAAAAAACACCCTTCTTATCAACAATATCCATCACCAGTCGCGTCGGCGCATGCACAAAAAGTGTGTGCGTATCCGTTATCATGACTGCATTCTCAACACCTTCTTGACTTGCCTGATCACAAGCCTGCACCATCGACTGCAGCAGCGGACCCCCAAGTGTCAACCCCTTCTCCTTCATCCGGGCACGGGCCAAGTCCGAAAACTCAATCCCTCCAATGGCCTTATCAAGAACCTGAGAAAAATCTCCAGAAGGAGATTCTTTCGCCTGTACCTCAAAGTCCCGAAACCCTACTTGAGGATAAAGGAAGACTCCTGTCATACCCCAGGCACCTGCTTCTGCGGGCTCTCAATACGCAAAACATTCTGCATACTGATCTTTTCTTCCCCTACTAAGAGCAAGGGTTCTGCTCCTTCAAAACTAACGCCACGTATCTCCATGCTTGATTGCATCTGCGTCAGCAGAGGCTGGTCGTGCTCATTTTTAGCAACAATCTTCATCTGGTACTGACCTGCCTGAGCTGGCAAAGTGTTCGAGCGCACACCATCCCATGTAAATGCCACATTACCCGCAGCATGGGCTCCCAGATCCTTGGCATAAACTTCCTCACCCCCAGCATCAACAATAGAGACCCTCATAGATGCCGCTGCCGCAGGCAGCTCAAAGGAAAGTGCATCCGCATCACCGAGACGATGCGTGAAACGCTGCTTGTCAATAACTGCTCTTTGACCTATGAGCTGCGACATAGCAAGCTTTTCCATAGGTTTGTTTTTATCAGCCATTTTATTGATAGAGCCATTCAAATTCTGGAGCTGCTCCACAGACGTAAACTGCGCCATCTCGCTTGCCATCTGCTCAGCTTTAAATGGATTTGTCGGGTCTTGATTTTTCATCTGAGCAATCATGATCTTCAGAAAATCATCCTTTCCAAGAGTTTTTTTTATCTCACGAGGCTTTTCAGGCGCTCCCCCGTAGCGTTCATTAATGCCACGAAGGACATCCCCAAACTGAGGATCTGTTGCAGCCTCTTTCAGGTCTTTATCCTTGTTGGTATTGGCAATAATACTTTCTGACCGCATAGGGTTTTCAGCAAGTGCTGTATTTTTAATCATCGTGTGCTGCATAGTTCACCTCCTATTATCCAATAATATCCAAAGTATTTGTAGATGCAGAGAGAGCCCTAGTAGGCATGCTTTTCTTAGGAAAAACCCTCTTGATATCATCTGGCGTTTCTTGCTCCTCACGAAACTGACGTTGGGATTGCTGCTCAAACTGTTCCAAAAACTGATCCTTAGCCTGAAAGGAAGACTGAACAGGCTCGAAAGAACTCCTCACCTGAATGGACTCAACCTGCACTGATTCTTTCTCAAGATGCTGCTTTAATTCATGCTTCACTTCTTCGAGCACCTTGCGCGCCTCGTCAGTTTCAGTCTCAAGCTCAATCTTTAAACCACCATCCTTCTGCGCGCTCACTTTGACCCGCATCGCTCCAAGATGCTGAGGCTCAATGGCAACTACAATCTCGCCTGGAGTCGAAGATGCCATACGTCGAACGGCTGACCCAAGAGCCATAAGAGATGATGCCTCAAGTGTTTTCTGATTTCGAGCAAGACGAAGCTGAGGAACATTCTCCGTGCTGACGACATGCTGTGTAGAATGATTTTCTACCGCTGCCTGAGGACGAACACCCTGCATCTCTTTTGGCACAACTTGCATATCGACAGGTACATCTTGCTCCGCCACATCTTCATTCTTTTCCAAGAGCTTATGCTTTTCAGGCACCACTTCATCGCGAATTCGGCATAGCTTCAGAAAATCATCGCTGGTTATCTGAATGCCCCGAGGACCTTTGACATGCATCTCTGGCTCTTCTTCTGGAAGCTCAGCAAGAACTTTTACTTTATCCCACTTCATCTCAGCACTTTCTTCTTTTTCAGGAAGAGCTACGACCAGTGAACGCATCGCATGAGATGCAACTGGTAAAGCATGCCCTACTAGTACAGGCAAGGTCGGCTCCACTAGAGGTACAATCTGCCCTGCTACAGGAAGCGCATGAGCCACTACGGGAACGGACAAAACCGGCTCTTCTTCTATTTTTTTCTTTTTGACCTGTAGCGGCAACTCAAGTTGATCATCTGCATGAAATTTTTTCACAGAAACCTCCTCTTCTGGAACAACAGAAGAA
>CAIUGE010000061.1 GCA_903898645.1 Oligoflexia bacterium
CGTACCTCAGCTGACTATCTCCTTGTCAATTCTGTAGATCAAAAATAGATCAGTGCGTCACTCAGCTTGGTGGCGCACTATTAAGTTGAAACCAGGCTCTTAAAAAGAGCACAAGCAAAAGGCAAGAGCGTTAGATGGAAGCAGAAAATGTGTGATCGAGATAGCACCTTCTTAATGCGGGCGCTCTGCGGAACTCATGACGTGCCATGAATTTTGATGCAATGGCCCTGGGATAAGGCCTTGTCAGATCAGCGCCTTCAGCTTTCCGGGAACTACCATCAATTCACACACAAACCATCATTACAAATATGAGCTACGATCCAGCGTACAGTAAAAATGCACTGAATCTATTCGCATACGTGTATGGACCTGGGTTATAAACATTCACTGATCCATTTGTACCAGCGCGAAAATCAATAAAATCATTAACTCCATCGAGATATAAAATGCCTGCAATTTGTACTGATGTCGCCAAAGAACCACCACCGATCCCAGGATATATTCCCAGACCCGCCGTTTCATTACCAGTTTTAAAAATAGCTGCATAATACAAACTATTGGCTGTTGCAACTGTCACCATAGCTGTACAATAATAGTAACCAGCTATGGTCGGCTTATATTGATAGGTTGCTGGATCATATGCGCCGAGTGTATCCCTGATCACACTATTAAAGTGAAGGACGGTCCACGCCCCTGGTATAGTCTGAGCTGATGTAATAATTGCTTCAAAAAACGGCGTTCGAAAACCAGACGCCGCTGAAATCGTCCCACTCACATCCAATGCATGCGCAGGCGCCGAACTTCCAATCCCAACTGAACCAGCATTATAATAAATATTTGAAGAGCTCGTCACCCATGGACTACTCACAGTGTTTGAAATGGCGCTTGTGATGGACGAAAAGTTGCCCATCATTTGGCTCGCTGATATCGGGCTCCCTGCTGAAAAACTAAAGGGCAACGTGACTGAGGTCGCATACGCAGAACATACAAAAAAGAATAATAAGAACATTGCGCTGTTGCCACGCGTGAATGCAATCTGCTTTTTCAGAAAATTTTTCATATATCCCCCGTCCGCACTATGACACCAAAAACAACCTTCAGTCAACACTCTCCTGATATTGCTCTTGCAATTCCAACCAATCAGCCTCACAGAAATACGCCCTCGCTATGCTCAATAAAGCCGAATGACGTACATGTCCTTAGCCGCACCGAGCCAACCGCCCATAATCCACAGAATGTTGTTGCCTCTCAGATCTTCCAACTTGAAGCCGCCTTTTCTTCGCCTCCTGCACCACTTGTTTGATTTATATACTCACGCTTCTAGAGAATCAGTCGTCACCTCATGTACAGCAACTTATACAAACTCACCTTTCACTCCCGATGTGCTAGACATGGGCTATGAAAAGCGCACTAGGAAAACTCACGCCACAAGACATCGCAACCATTAAAGCAAAAACAACACGGAAGAGCCCCGCTCTTTTGGTAGCTGCCAAACCAGTTCAGATCTCACTGAATGAGAACCTGAATGCAAAAATAGCAGTCTTGTCCGCCGCCCAGGACATGCCCGCAGAAAAATTTGTTGAGATACTTCTCAAAGAAGATATTGACCGCCTTTGGAAGCTATACCAGAAAATCAGCTAACTCCGCCTTTTCACTCCATCGAGAGCATCGAGCTTCTCTTGCACAGCGTTTCTCTTTGCTTCTTCCTTCAAGTACTCAAGAACCCGCATGTAGGTTAGGCGAGCTTTTTTGATCCCATGAGCCTGCACGTAGGCATCAGCAAGATGTTCCAGTATAGTAGGCTCCCGAGGCTCTTTCTTGGCCGCTTTTTCCAAGAACACAAGTGCCTGCTTAGTCTTCCCTTGAACGTGATAAAGCCAGCCGAGGCTATCTTGAATGAACGGGTTTTGGGGCTGGAGACTCATGGCTCGCTTGAGAAACTTCTCTGCCTCAATCAATCTTATTCCCTTTTGCGCAAGCGTGTAGCCCACGTAGTTGAGAGCCTCGACATTCTGAGGATCAAGCTTAATCACACGCTCCATATGCTGAAGACTCTTGTCAAACTGCCCCGCTCGGTCAAAAAGATTGGCAATGCTCGCATGCAGCTGCGTACTATCAGCATCATGAACTAAAGCACCTTCTAAGACAGCCACAGCCTCCTGTCGCTTACTTTGCTCATCCAGTATAGCTGCAAGAAAAATAGCGATACGCCCACTTTTCGGGTCCTTGCGTCTTGCCTCGCTCAGCAGCGCTTCTGCCTCCTGAAGCTTTTTCTGCTCGTGGAGAAGGTATGCTGCATGCAAAAGAGCTTCCTGCCAGATCTCGGTATCATCATGGATCTTTTTCAACTCCTCAATACTTTGATCAAAGCTCTTCAACTTCTCATAGACAGTCGCGAGATACAGGCGCGCACGATCTGCCTGAGGACTGCTACTGAGGATACTTTGGAATGTAATAATAGCCTGATCATATGCATGGGTTTCAATCTGCAGAAGACCTAGTTTGATTTTTAAATTTAAGTTCTCATGATCTTTTTCAATCAGGACATTCAGAATAGGCAAAGCCGCAGCATACTGCTTTTTCTTCACATAGATATTAATAAGCTTTTCAGCCGATGCCTCATCCAGTGATTCATCATACAGAGTTTTATACAGAACCTGAGCTCGGTCGCTGTCTTTTTCTTCCAACAGCTCTGCCAAAGCGAATGCTGCCTGAGTGAAAGCAGGCTTGAGCTCGTAGGCCATTTTGTATGCACCCTGTGCCTCATAGGGCTTTTCGGCCGCTTCATAGGCACGCCCCAAATAAAAATACAGAATAGGTGATTGGTGATTGCCCTTCAAAGCCGCCCTGAGTGACTGGATCGCCAAAAGTGGCTTCCCCTGCTCGATAAAAACCTGAGCCCGGAGGACAAGAGCTTCTTCATGCTTAGGGTCAAGCTTGAGTGCCAAATCATAAGATTTACGCGACGAGTCATAGTCGTGCATATCGCCATAGATAGCACCGAGCATAAGATAAGCACGAATATTCTTAACATCACCTGCCACAGCCTCTTTGAGGTCCGTCAATGCTTCGCTCTTCTTACCCGATTTCAAATAAAGAGATGCCCGTCGCACCAATACACTGCTAGGTAACTCATCCCCCATCAAATGTAATAATTCAATAGCCTCAGCGTTCTTACCTTCTGCCTCCAGTGCAAGCACCTTCAGATAATTACTCTCAGCTTCATAAGAATCCTCATTATCCTCCTCCTCAGCGGCAATAACAGGTACTTCTGTTTTTTGACGCGTCTCTGCGTACGCCCATGTGCCCGCCACAAGTAGGAAAAAATTCAATAGCATAGGACCCCTCTCTTAGAGCTCATCGACGTCCAGGAATAAAAAAATAAGGATTTCTTTGGCCATTGACATTAGTTCCCATAAAGAGTAGTGAATAGGATCTAGAGATGAGATGAATCTCAAACACAGAAGCCACGATCAACACCATGAGACTGCATGATTCTGAGACAACATTAACCAACACCCGATGAGAGGGGGACTCATGAAAGAACAAAAGATTATTAAGCGGTACCAGAACAGAAAACTCTACGATACGGACGAGTCAAGCTACGTCACATTGGATGAGATTGCAAAGATGATCCGCGAAGGCGAAGACCTCATGGTTATCGACAACAAGACAAAAAACGATATCACAGCTGTGACACTGACCCAACTCCTGTATGAAAGCGAACGCAGAGCGTCAACTCAGCCATCCATTGCCCTTCTTAAAGAGATTATCCGCAGTGGTGACGGATCGTTTTCCGGCTTCATCCAGTCACGTCTTTCAGATGCTATCAGCTCCTTTGACCAAGAGAATCATCATGACGCAGCTGGTAGTGCTTCTGCACAAAGCCATGCTATCATGAATCAGTAACATGTTCGCTCTGGGGGGAGCTCGATATGCCTGAAACTTTACCTCAGAGGAGAAGTCTTGTATTTCTCCTCTGTTTTCTATCTACAGCTTCGGCAAGTACGCAAAATTGGTCTGACTATGCTGAACCTCAACTCACAAGCCGTACGAAGCTACGTACCGAATCGACTATCTCTCCATTTTCTCCAGGATCCCACAATCTTGCGCTTGACCTAGGCCAAGTCTTCCTTATGGGGGATTTGACCCGCTATAGTGATAGCATCGGCGTACAGGCCCACTACAACTACGGTGTGAGCGACCTTTTTAGTTTTGACGCAAGCCTTGGCTACTCAGGCCATTCGTCACGCTATTCAGTAGGCAGCCTCCTCGCTGGCATGCGAATGAACCTTGCCTCTATTGATAAGATCGTCCCGTACGGGACAGCAGGGCTCGGGTTCTACAAGCCTACATACAACGATATTATCCACGCAGACACCGCGACTCCGCATCTTACAGATACCCAATCTCTCTCAGGTCTTGTCTTTGGCCTGCACTTAGGCGTTGGTGCAGACCTCATCATGAGCCGAAGCATGTTTTTTGGGGCAGCAATCACCTTCCACAACATGTTTGGCACCTCGGCATCCCTCCCTGGAAACAATACTCAAATTGGTATTAACGGGAGCTATGTGACGTTCTACCTCCATTCAGGAGTGAGTTTTTAAGTAGCTGGTTCCACAAAATTCGCAGGTAACAGGGCCATCATCAGAGCCAAACTGAGCCACGAGTGCGTCAGCTTTTTCCTGTGAACAGGTACAAGCAAAATACAGCGGCACCTCTTCCAATACCTGTGTACAACCCAAAGCTGTGAGCATACCCAAAGGAGTTTCCTGCTTGAGCACATCACCTAAACGGTCTTCAACCAAAAAATCTTCCGCTCCTGGTATCACTTGTACAAGACAGCCAACTTTTGCACCAAGCACTAAGGCTGAGGGGATTTGCTCGCTTTGAACAATATAATGAATAAGATCTTGGGTAAAAAATCCTGTCTCGAGTGCAACAGAACCACGGTAGGGCACAGCCTGATACGGCTTCGTCCGAAGTACAGACAATGTACCTTGTCCCCATGGCCCACGTCCATCCAGGATCTTCCCTTCACCTGGCCGCATAGACGCCCGAACCATTCCGGATGCATCAGCATCAACAAGCGCTCCCCCCAAAACACCATCTGAGACAATCTGGAGGTTCAGTCTTTCATCCGGCGGAAGCATGCCCGCCAAAAGCGCACCCCCCATCACAAGATGTGAAAAGGGTGCCGGGTACTCAGGCATCATATTCAGTACATCTGTCACATCAACTGCCCAAGCGCGTAACGAAGACCCATTCCATGCCTTGATTCTCACAAAAACCCTCCAGATAAAAAAAAGGTTGTAGGGGTGACCCTACAACCTTCTCACTTACTACTTTCGTAGATTACATCATATCGCCATAACCACCCATGCCACCTGGCATAGAAGGCGCTGCAGGAGCATCCTTTTTCGGACGCTCAACAATCAACGTTTCTGTCGTGAGCATCAAACTTGCAACACTAGCTGCATTTTGAAGCGCACAACGAGATACCTTGGCTGGATCAATCACACCTGCGGCAATGAGATCTTCATATTTTTCAGTCAATGCATTAAAACCCCATGCAGGTGTCGTATTGGTATAAACCTTATCGACAACAATAGAGCCTTCAAAGCCAGCATTGGCTGCAATCTGTCGCAGTGGCTCTTCAAGCGCACGACGAACAATGCTCACACCAGCTTGCTGCTCAGTTGATAAACCCTTTATGGATTCCAAGACTTTGGCTGCACGAATAAAAGCTGTCCCACCACCTGGAACAATACCTTCTTCAACAGCTGCGCGTGTTGCATTGAGTGCATCCTCAACACGAGCCTTCTTTTCCTTCATTTCAACTTCAGTTGCTGCACCGACGTTCACAACCGCAACGCCACCAACAAGCTTAGCTAAACGCTCTTGGAGCTTTTCACGATCATAATCTGAGGTGGTTTCTTCAACTTGTGCACGAATCGTCTTCACACGACCTTCAACGTCTGTCTTCTTTCCAGCACCATCAACAATTGTCGTATTGTCTTTATCAATAGTTACCTTACGAGCAGAGCCAAGATCTTCCAGACGAGTTGCGTCCAGCTTGTGACCCATATCCTCAGAGATCACAATGCCACCGGTAAGTACTGCAATGTCTTGCAGCATTTCCTTGCGGCGATCACCAAAACCAGGAGCCTTGACTGCTGCCACCTGAAGTGTCCCACGAAGCTTATTGACAACAAGTGTTGCAAGCGCTTCGCCATCAACTTCTTCTGCAACAATCAAAAGTGGCTTGCTGCGCTGCACTACTTTTTCAAGTACTGGCAACAAATCCTTCATAGAACTGATCTTCTTTTCGTAGATCAGAATATAAGGATTATCGAGAGCAACTTCCATCTTTTCAGAATTGGTGACAAAATATGGTGACAAGTAGCCACGGTCAAATTGCATACCTTCAACCACATCAAGGGTTGTGTCAGCAGTCTTTGATTCCTCAACTGTGATCACGCCTTCTTTGCCAACTTTTTCCATCGCTTCAGCAATGATCTTTCCAATTGTTGGATCATTGTTTGCCGAAATGGTACCAACTTGGGCCACTTCTTTTTGATCCTTGATTGGCTTACTGATCTTCTTGAGCTCAGCAACGACAGCTTCCACTGCCTTGTCAATACCACGCTTCAGCTCCATAGGATTGTGCCCAGCTGAAACAATCTTGACACCTTCACGATAAATCGCTTGCGCCAACACTGTTGCCGTCGTTGTCCCATCACCAGCATCATCATTGGTTTTTGAAGCTACTTCACGCACCATCTGTGCGCCCAAGTTTTCAAACTTGTCAGCTAATTCAATTTCCTTCGCAACTGTCACACCATCTTTGGTCACATTAGGCGCGCCATAGGATTTTTCGATCACAACGTTGCGACCTTTTGGACCTAGCGTTACCTTCACAGCATCAGCAAGCGCATTCACACCAGCTAAAATTGAAGAACGTGCACCTTCAGAAAAACGAAGCTCTTTTGCAGCCATTATAATAATCTCCTTTTACTTCGTATTATTAATTACACCGAGAATGTCTTCTTCTCGCATCATCAAATACTCATCGCCATCAATCTTAATCTCAGTACCTGCGTACTTACCAAAAAGAACACGATCACCCTTCTTGACATCAAGAGGACGAACCTTGCCATCCTCATTAACGCGACCCTGACCTACAGCCATAATTTCGCCCTGAATAGGCTTTTCCTTCGCAGTATCGGGTATGATAATCCCACCCTTAGAACGCTCCTCTTCAACAAAACGCTTCACTAACACGCGGTCGTGTAATGGTCGAACATCCATCGCCTTTTCTCCTCTCATTGATTAAATCCAATACGCCACCGCAGATGCATCGATCCTCGCATGCACCTCCGGTCGGAAGGTCTTGTGCAGCAAGCCACACGCCTTCTTGCAATTACTTCGCCTACCCAATAAGTAAGCACGTCCCATCGCTTGTCAACCACGACACGTCTCTTTCTCAAAAAAAACATTCCCCCTGTCTCTGCAGCCCCTTGCAGCTGACCATTTTGAGCTATACCGTAGACTACGGCACTACTTGCGCTACCTATCCTCATGCACATAAGCACAGCCACCGGGCATATGTTGGTCCATCTCTCGCAGGAGACCCCAAGCTTTTTCAGGACCTCGAAGAAGCATCAATGATGCGTCGCATCGAATCTACGGTTCCTTCCTGGCCTATGAGCTCTATAAAAACCAAACCTCCAAGAATAGATCGCCACCATTTTCAAGCGAGCTATGAAGGCCATGGAACAAAAAGATCTGCTATTTTTCGAAAATACTCAGCAGCAGTGGCGCAACAATGCAGCCACCGAGTAACACTCTCCCAATAAAATCCAGAGTGCCATAACAAATCGCTCAACTAAAATGGGGACGTCTCGCCATCCCAAAGGGAGTATGCTGTCATATCCTGAAAAGACGTGAGGTGAGGTCGCGTAAAATCACATTGACGACTCCTCCTCTTTACCAAAAGCGCCTCAAGCTCGGTACGTACAATAGAATAAAAATGTACTCTCTGCGCTTCAGTCAGTTCTCGATAATAGTAGCCAAGTGTCACATGCCAGCTACCAGGCAGCTTGCTGTCAAGATGAAATCGTACAGCGCTATGTTGAAGCGTCTGCGCTTGCATTTCAGGCAGCTGAATTTTCAGCATATTGCCATAATCGGTAACACCAACAATCTTACCTCGAGGAGAAAATCCATTTTTTTCAATATACGCCCCAAGGGGCTTAAAAAGCACCTCTGTGCGACGACGCAAAAAAGCCGCCAAC
The DNA here is from genome assembly GCA_903898645.1 of Oligoflexia bacterium. Classification (GTDB taxonomy): domain Bacteria; phylum Bdellovibrionota; class UBA1018; order UBA1018; family UBA1018; genus CAIUGE01. Next base: position 8,298 of record CAIUGE010000061.1, read on the forward strand.
CCCTCGCCTTCCGTTTGGTCTTCCACAAAAAGATTCAGCGTTGTCATATGATAGCTATCAGCGGGCAAAAGAGCCATATAGTCAAGCAGATCAGCGTGCTTCGCTAACGCATCATGCAGCTCATTGCAAAAAGACCTATCAGCTACCATAGAAATAACGGTGACACCTGGAAAAGGAAGATACTGGCCAGAAAGGCTTACTTTTGATCCAGCAAAAACTGTATGCATAAGCAAGAGGGAAATCATAACACTCCAATGGTGGCCTGGGACAGAATCGAACTGCCGACACACGCCTTTTCAGGGCGCTGCTCTACCGACTGAGCTACCAGGCCAGAGTGTAGCAAGTCGTAGCCCAAAATCTCAAAGATTGCAACCCAGAATCACTCAGGAACGAGCATGCCTTTGAATGCCGTCACGACTTCATCGCTAAAGCCTGTAGTGGTGGCCATTAAGAACGCTTTCATGCGCTCCTCAAGGCCCTCCTGCTCAACAGTACCTACTATACGCACAAAGTCATCTGTGATCCCGATCATCTCAGCAATACGATTTGCACCGCCCGAAGGTGAGAAAGCAGGGAATCCATGCTTCCCATGCCTGACATGATGCTGAGCTATTGCCTGACTCACAGCCGATGGCAACCCACGCAAAGACTCCGCTATCTGAGAACCAAGGTCAGGATGAGAATGGTAAAGATCCACCTGATCAGGGGTCATCTTACTTTCATCTTCTTGCTGAATGATGGCGGGCATTTTATACAGACCAATATCATGCAACGCTGCTGCTATACCAACAGCCTCAAGTGATTTATCTGCCTTCATGCCTAATTTCTGGGCAAGCATTGTCGTGAGGATAGTGACCATAATAGCATGCTCCTGATTCGCATAGCTTAAGAGGTCTCTGACTGTCACCGTATTATGAATCACAAGCGCATGAACATTACTCACGAAACCATAGACCATCTGCAAACTCTGCTCATTGGCACTATTTTGTCTCAGCAGCGCATAGACCTCAGCCCCATGACGAAAGACTTGACCAACTTTTATCGCAGACGAAACCTGAGCACTTGCCAGCAATGCAGCAGCCATACGCTCGCAAAACGCAACGTAATACCCACGTACTTCATAGCGGATAAAAAACTCTTGAACATCAAGGTCAAGGTACTGGTTCACATTTGCAGTATCACCCGCTTTGATAACTTTTACATAAAGGTTGGGCGACAACCGTAGGTAGAGATCAAAAAAAGATTTGTTCCCAGCAAGATACGTACTTGCTTGCACGGAGAAAAAAGCTGCGTCCTCAACTTTTACCTCCTCATTAAGTGCATCATGATTACGTACCTGCATGACTTCATCCGGATCAAAAAGTACCCGCAATGGCACAATCAAACTCAGCATCTCAAGATAGTTTATAGGCTTATCAAGCACCTTGTGAATCCCCATAGTACGCAATTCTGACTCAGTAAAAGGAACAACGTCATGAGCCTGCTTTATGAGAAAAATAGGAACACCAGGGCGACGTAAGTGCGTAAACTTCACAAGCCCAACAACACTTGCATCTTTCTGTGTAATGCTCAAAAAAACGCCATAATAGGAACGAGTCTGATCTGCTAGCAGTGTCTGGTACTGCCTTCCACTTTCAGCTGTTGCTACAGGCACAAGCGCAGTTTTACTGTCATCCCGCAAGGAGATTAAAAAAGGCACGTCAGCATCTGCAACCAGAACCCAGGATTTCATCATCACAAGACGTGTCGGCTTCTCCTAAGAAAAAATGAAGCAGAAGCCGCGCGTTATGACGTATGGTGCAAGGCATGATTACCTGCTCCAATGTCTCGCGCAGTTTTCGAAGTGTTAAGAAAGAGCCAGGCCTCAAAGGCGCTCTTCGTGCCTTAACAAGCCCCATTGTGACCGAATCCCATGCCCTCACCGATATTACAACCCATATTGCCTCAGGTGCCTTCATAGGACTTGTGGGCGCAAATGGAGCAGGCAAAACCAGTTTGCTCAAAATCCTCTCGGGCCTTATTCCTCCTTCTTCTGGCTCTGTCCTTGTAGCTGACGAAAACCCTTTCCATCGATCAAAAGCATTTCGTAAAAAAATTGCCCTCGTCATGGGCCAAAAAGCTCAACTCTGGTGGGATTTACCTGCACTGGACGCCTTTGACCTCATCTGCGCTATCTATGAAATCGAGCACAAAGAGTACAAAAAACGCCTTGCCCTACTCACAGCACTCCTTGGCGTCGAGCGTCATCTTCATACGCAGATGAGACGCCTATCACTCGGCGAGCGCATGAAAATGGAATTGATCGGCGCCCTTCTCCATTGGCCAGACATTATTTTTCTTGATGAGCCAACCATCGGCCTCGACGTCCTGGCAGCTGAGCAGTTACGTATCTTTCTTGCTGATTTTCACCGTGAGAAAAAAGCCACTATTATTCTCACAAGCCATAATATGGATGATATCGAGCGCCTATGTGAACGCATTCTTATACTCAAAGATGGCGCCCTCCTTCTCGATAGCGAGAAAGATACTAAGATCTTTTTAGGCAAAAACTCTATCCGGGTCCTTGTGCGTATGCGAGAAAAGCCCACTCTCGAGCACGAGATCCATGCTGATGGACGTTACATCTTTTCCACAAGCCGCGATGACTTACCTAGCTTTATTTCTCACCTCGTGAGCTCCTCTACCATTACAGACCTGAGCATCGAAGAGGCTCGCCTTGAATCCCTTTTAACAGGAATCTACAAAACATGAACTGGCGCCTCCAAACCTTTCTAAATGGCCTCTATGATGATCTTGCCTACCGCGCTGAATTCCTTATCCAAATCATCGGCTCAGCCTTCATCCCTGTCTGCATGCAACTTATCCTCTGGCGAGCTATGCAGCAACCAGAGCTGATCAGCTACACCCTCATAAGCCTCCTCTTTACCCAAATTCGCGGCGGTGACCTTGATTTCACGATCCAAGAAATGATTCGCACGGGCTCGCTCAGTCAGATGCTTTTACGTCCCGTCAGCGTCCTTGAATTCATTTACCTCCGTGGATCGGCCTCCCGCTTTCTGATTGCTGGCATTGCAAGCTTCATAGGCCTATTCTTCCTCCCTGCCCAAAACCTACTATGTGCAATGCTCCTTGCGCTTTGTGGGAACCTTATCCATTACCAAGTAAGCGCTCTTTGTAGCATTGCAGCATTTTACTGGGAGGAAGCCTATAGCCTCCTGATGGTCAAGAACATGTGTGTGAGCTTCTTGTCAGGCGATATGCTCCCCCTTTCTCTCCTCACAACAACACTATGGCAGTTTCTTCCCTTTTACCTCTACGTCTATGAACCCGTTCTCATTGCTCAAGGAAAACTCAGCGCTCTCCAAATTCTTACTGATTTTGCACTTGCTGGAGCCTGGATACTTGGCTTGAGCTTTCTTATTCATATCTGCTGGCGCCAAGGTCTGAAACGCTACCAAAGTATTGGGGGCTAAAGAAGCGGTCGCCACGGCGACCATGAAGGAAAATCTATGTTCAGAATTTTTTTAGTCCAGCTGAAAAATAATTTCACCCGCCAGATCATGTACAGATCCAATTTTCTCACCCTCCTCCTGGTCGATATTACCTGGATGGCCATTGAGATGCTTTTTTTTGATGCTCTCTATGCCCACAATGCAAGCATTGCAGGCTGGAGCAAAACACAGACCTATTTTTTCTTAGGCCTCTTTTTTACATCAGACGCTATCTTTACTGTCTTCCTCCAGCGCAATTTTTGGAGTTTTTCCGACCTTGTCAATCAAGGCGAGCTCGACATCTTCCTGCTCAAACCTGCAAACCCCGTTTTCCTTATCCTCACACGTTTCATGAATATCTCCTCCATCACGAACATTCCCTTAGGTCTTTGGATCATGAACCATTATGGAAACATAACACTCAGTACGCCCTTCTGGGCCCTCTATGGCGTCCTGATTGCATGCCTGCTACGATTCACTTTCAGTATCGTTGTGTTCTGGACTGACCGAGGTCAATCTCTTTCACGGTTTTATTACCAGCTCTTCCCCTTTGCGACAAAGCCGGACACAATCTACCCCTCACCGCTGAGACTCATTTTGCGTACAATTCTTCCGTTTGCCTGCATTGGAAGCGTGCCTGCTCGCGCACTCTTAGGCATGCTTGAACCTCATGAATATATCCTTATCATTATGGTTCCCATTGCATTTTTTGTTCTCAATACTGCGCTATGGAAAAAAGGTCTTAAGCGGTATCAAAGTGCCAGTAGCTAGCGGTCGCCGTGGCGACCATGAAAAAAATTATTCCTTTACTTCTTTTTTTCTCTAGCATACGTTCGTCCAGGGGAGAGTGTATGGGTTCATTCCAAGATATTACGTTTTCAATAGCTGAGTTTGCGCATCTGGCACGCATCGAAAAAGGAGAGATCTCAAAACTCGAAGCTGCTGGCATCATCGATACGTTTCGTCGCAAGCAAGGCAATAGTGATCGCAAAGTCCTAAATCTCGAGAGTGTACAGCGCTATTTTGAAGCAAAAAGGATCGGTCGCCACGGCGACCAGCTCTTATTGCCCAAGCATAAAGTACAAATGTTTTATAATGTAAAAGGAGGAACTGGCAAATCAACTCTAACTGCACAATTTGTTATGAAAGCCTCCATGCTTGGACTTCGCGTCCTTGCAATTGATCTTGACGGACAAGGACATTTGACCGTCAATCTCGACGTCCTCGATGGCCACGAAAGACCCACCATCTATGATGTCCTTATTAATGACTTACCTTTGCAAGACGCCATCATGCAGGTTGCACCAAAACTCGATCTCGTTGCAGCAAATCTTGGGCTTTGCAATATTGAGATCCCGCTTAATAATAAACCACGTCGTGAGTACCGACTGTCAGAAGCGCTCGAAAAGATCAAACATAATTACGATCTGATTGTCGCCGACACCAATCCTGCAGCCTCTATCCTGAATGGATCCATGCTTGTTGCAAGTGATCTTGTTAATGTTGTCTGCGCAACCAACCCTTTATCCTTCCATGGCATGTCCCTCGTTATGGCGACTATTGAACATATGGAGCGAGAGTTCAAACGCTCGCTAGAAGTAAAAATCATTCCCAATATGTACGACAATCGCGAAGTCATTAGCCAAGAAGTTCTGGGAGAATTACGGAGTCAATTTGAAGAGAACTGCACAAAGACAGTGATCAATCGCAGTGCCGATTTAAATGAAGCAACCAAAAGACGCTCAAGTGTCTGGCAGGTTAATACCCGCGGCGTTGCAGCAAGTGACATTCGTCATCTTGCCGATGAACTACTTGCACCCTAAAAGGAGACTATTTTCATGGAACAAGAACCATCCAAAATCAAGACCCGTCAGGGAAGCGGGTACCTGAAGCAGCTGTACTCAACCGCCCGCACAACGGCAGGCTCGACCCATTCTCATCTCAAAAACCTCACTACGTTCCTCGTCAACTTTGTCCCCATCGAAAAAGTCGACGCTTCAGAACTTCAAGTTCGCGTCCATTTTGATGACAGCGAAATCACAGCCCTGGCATCCTCCATCAAAGAGCATGGCGTCCTGCAACCTATCTTAGTTGTGCAAGATGGTGACCGCTATAAAGTCATAGCGGGCGAACGAAGACTGAGAGCGTCAAAGCTTGCTGGCATGGACAGAATCCCGGCCCGAGTACTAGCAACAAATGACAAAGCAACCCATGAAATTGCCCTGCGAGAAAATCTTGACCGCGTTGACTTGCATCCTATTGAAGAAGGCGAAGGCTACCTCTCACTCATCGAAGCTGGCGCCTATACAAGTCATGAGGCCTTAGCACGCGCATTTGGGAAACCAAAATCGCGCATCACTGAGTGTATTGGATTCACTCGTCTCTCAAAAGCCTCCAAAGAAGAACTCCTCCGTATTGGCCTTAAAAATAGAGCCCTCCTTCGAGAGCTCTTAAGTCTCAATGACGGAGACCAACTCAAGCGCATCCATGAAGCAACTGGCCAAGAAGAGGTGTTCGAACCGGCACTACCTCCAAAAAAACCATCTCCACCTGAACAAACTCCCCAAAAAAAACCGTTTGCTTATAAACTAACTCGAGCAGGACTCAGCGTGCCAAGTTATAGATGGAAAAAAAAACAAGGCACAGAGCCACTGACTAAATACATTGAAACACTGAAGAAAATGATCCAAGAGGCCGAAACACTCCTTGCACGCATTTCCTAACGGAGTATACAGGAGTCATGGGTCCAAAAATTCAGCCGCTTGTCACAATGGAAAAAATGCATGGGCTCATTCAATTTGAGCCAGCATGCCTCATCCTTGGCCTCCTCCTTGGCGGATGGTTAGCATCCCGCATCCTATTGCGTGAGATTACCCCTGAACGCAAACGGACCTTGCGAAAGATTTTTAAAAATCTGACCATCCACCTCGTTCTGACCTGCACGTTTTTCGTTGCCTACTTTGCCTTGCTCCAGCTCGAGAACCAAACGCCTGGCCATGAACGTCTCATTGCGTACTTAGGCCTTTGCGTGATCCTGCTTGGCAGCAGCCTTTTTGTGAAAACCTGCCGACTCCTGCTCTTTGAGTACCTCTACCTCAGCCAAGGAACAGTACCCTTCCCACTCCTACTAGTGAATCTCTTTACTCTCATGATTTCCCTGATCCTCGGGAGCTGGATCGGTACCGAAATCTTTAATCTGCAACTTGCCCCGCTCCTTGCAACGTCCGCAGTTTTTTCTCTCGTCCTCGGTCTTGCACTCCAAGACACTTTAGGTAACCTCTTTGCCGGCGTCGCTCTCCAATTTGATAAACCTTACGAAATTGGGGATTGGATCGAAATCCAAAGTGGTGCTCAAAAATGGACCGGCAAGGTCATGGAAATTACGTGGCGCGCCACTATCCTCATTGCTGGATCCGAAGAAACAATCATTGTCCCAAACAGAATCATGGGCCAATCTCAAGTCGCAAACTTCTCAGCACACTACCGACCTATCATTCGGAGCGTTATGTTTCGTCTTCCTCATGGCTCGGACATCGACAAGATCAAAGGCATTTTACTGAGCCAAGCAGCCCAATGCAAAGAAATCCTCCAAACCCCTCCCCCTAACGTACTTATTACGGAAATAACTGAGAGTTGGATAGGATTTAAGCTCATCTATTACATTCACAAGTACGGTGAGCAGTTCTCCATTGGAGACCGCATTATCTCCAGGTGTCTCAAAGCCCTGAACAGTAATTATATTGCTTTCTCAGGCGCAACCGTCACCATCCTTCGCAAACAAGAATCAGAAGCGCCCACTGTCTAACAGCTCGCAAAGATCAAGAGGCGAGCCATCCATAATCCGAGATCTCTGCTGAAAATAATAGTCAAACTGCTTCACACCCAGCGCAGGGTCATCCACCGTTATAACGGCATGCTGCCGAAGAAAATCGATAACCAACCCTATAGTGTCCGCATCCAACTCACCGCCTTCAGGCTCCTTCATTTCTATTCCTTCTTGCTGCGCGATCTTTTGAATAAATATATAGAGTTTAGTCTCATCTTCTCGATCTTTTTCAGCAAGATGTCCCAGTTCAACAGAATTCTGCCTTATCAAATAATGATAAATTTGCTTAAGGTCAAAATACCTTCTCACAAGGTCTCCAAAAGCTTCCAAAAAAAACTGAGCGTCATCAATCTCCTCACAAGCCTCTTCAGCCGTGAGCTGCTTCCCACCCGCAACCAGCCTCTTCGTTGCAATCGGATTATCCACCCTCCCAGCAGGCATCCAATGCAATATATCCGTGTAATGGTGAGTGGGCCAGAAGAA
>CAIUGE010000062.1 GCA_903898645.1 Oligoflexia bacterium
GACAACGAGTAGTTCGTCGCAGATTTACTACCCTGGCACGGTGGGAGTGGGGACAACGGCTGCTGCTGGTTATGCATTGAATGTGAATGGGAATGTGAGCATCAGTGGTGCAGTGTCTGTTGGTGGTGTAGGGTTTAATATAAGTGTGTTGACCGGAACATTGCCGGGCGCTGGATCATCCACAATTGTGCCTCTGCCGGCTGGCGTACTCACTGCGAATGTCGTTTCATTGTCTGGAATAGCAAAAAATACAAATGGAGATAGGGTGCCTTGGACTTGGCCTCCGGCATTTGACAGTTCGTGGATTGTCGGTTGGTACCTTACTGCTGCGAATACTATATCTATCAATGTGCCGTCTGGATCTACGGGGGCAGCTAGCAAGTCATATGAGCTCGTTATAGTATATGCCCTGTCGGCATCTTATTGATTTGTCCGGAGACAAGAATCTTTAGATCCACTCATGCTAGCTGCACCGAATATTGAAGCTGAGATTGCTTCTCTCGCGTGTGCTGCATTGGCATGGCAACACAGATAAGTAATGACACAATAAAGTGCTTTAGGTTCCTTTTGGCTGGTCGCCAGGAGGCTCGTCTTTCACGTGCTTTGTTTTCTCAAGGGCGCGCTGCGCAGCTTCCTGATGCATACGTAGACGTTCATGAGCATCTGGCTGTTCCAGGGTCTCATCAATCGCGACTTCATCAATATAGTCTTCAGGATTGTAGGGCTTTTTCATGCGACCAGTGTATTTAAAAAGACAGGGTTTGTAAAGTCCTGCTATTTTTTGCTGCAAGGTATATTAAGGCTGAGAAGGAGGCGTCTATCATCCTCATGCTCAGTGTGTGTCAGAGCTGCTAGAGCGGTTTTGAAGACGCGGAGCTCATCACTTGTGTAGGCAGCTTTTTGGATGAGGATGCTATCAAAGCCGAGGCACACAAAGTTTTTTATGAACTGAGTGGGATTTTGCTCTTGTCCTGCTTTTTGTAAAATAGCAAATTGAGGGTCATGCCCCATGAGGCCATAGCTCCAGCTTGTTTGAGACGGGAGTGTGTCATAGATATAAGGAAGCAGGTGGTCATAGGGGGAGAATTCGAGTTGGTTGCCTACCTCTGGCCATGGTGTAATCGGGAGCTGGGCAATCTGTTTAAATTTTTTGCTGTGAATTTTTTCAAGCAGTTTGTAAAGACTGTATGTTTCTTGCTGGTAGTTGGCGCTTGATAGGGTTTGCTTCTGGTGCCCAGAATAGAAGCCAAAGTAGGGCCAACCGTTGATCAGTGTCAGGACAAAAAGAGCACCGGCTATTTTGATGGTTGATGTATGAAGGATATGTCGTAGTTGGTACCCTAAAACAAGAATAACTCCGAATGTGAAAAATGGGCTCATCCTGCCTTGTGATCGAATGACGGGGGTAGCAAGGAGATTGAAGAGGAAGCCGATGCCAAATGGTGTAGAAAAAAGGAGCGTCAAGGTCATGAAGTTGAGAATTGCTCTGATCTTTTTTTGCTGAGGATTATAGAAAAGAATGCTGAAAAGACCAAAAATCGAAAGGATGATTCCTGGCCAAAAATCATAACCTTCAGCGCTGCCTCGGTACTGCATGTAGGCAGCGATTTTTGGATTGTCTGGCATATGTTGCCCCATGGTCCATAAGAGATCTGCTATCTTTGTTGAATATACTGGTTGATCTATATACTGCCTGGGAGGGAGAGGGAGATTGTGCTCTGTCACAAAATGCAGCGATGGATACATGGCAATGGAGAAAAAAGTCAAGCAGAGGAGGCTGATGGCGCCGCATTGAAGGAGTGATCGCCAGTGCCATCCATTGTTGATAAGCGAGTAAAAGCAAAAAAGAATGAGTGAAAAGGCGAGGTAGTAAACGCCAGAGAGCCCAATAATAGCTGCGCCTAGAAGGACCTCCCATTTTTTTAGGAAGGAGAGGTCCTGAGTCATTGCTTGGCAGATGATGAAGGCCCAAGGGGCTGCATAGTAGGCGGCGAGGTAATCGTGGCCAACTCCGGAGCGATAAGACAAGTAGGGAATGAAGAGGAAGAGTATGCCTCCGAAGAATGAAAAGGCGGTGTTTTTGAAGAACTTCCAGAGAGCGAAGAATGCCGACCAGTATGTGAGCAGGATGATGAGGATGTAGTAGGCGTGAGTTGCTTCAAAAGGATTGCGTGCAATGAGTGTTGAGAGCCAGAGAATAGCATGCTGCAACATATCAGGAAGAGGAAACGCGTATATGAGGAACGTCCCTGGTCGGCCGAGATCGCTATTGCTCCAGAGTGAGCCATGCATCATATTTTTTGCCATCAGGAGCAAAAACGTGTGGTCTCCCCAGGGGTTTGTTGGCAGAGAGAAATCGATGGAGGTAAATCCAGAGAGGAGGAGAGCTAAAGCGCCTCCAGTGAAAGACCAAAAGAGCGCTGTCATTTTTTTCATCCCGCTGAGGAGACCAAAATTTCGACTGAGAGTCAAGGTGTCGTGCTTTTTTCCTGGATCGTTGTGCGGATTAAATTGCGCATAATACGATTTTTATTGGCGCCTCCGACAAGATCTTTAACGGAATCGTAGAGCGATGGATCATTGAGAAGAGCTGCGAGCGAGCCTGAGCCATTATCTATCTTATCGAGGACTTTGTTGAGTGTGGTCAGTGTACGAACAATATCAGTTGAGGCAATATGATTGACGGTGTTTGTGAGTGTTTCGATGTTTTTTGCACTTTGGGTAGTATGGGCAAGAAGAGAGCTCTTTTCAAGAGCACTTGTGATGTGCTCGAGATTGCGAGCGATGACGCTTAGCGATGTAAGGAGATGATCACCTTTATTGATGAAATGGGCAAATTCAGCGGAGGCGCGGACTGGTATATCTGAGCCCACAGGAAGAAGTTCTTTTTCACCTAAGGAAAGTGCAATATATTTGTCACCAAGCACGCCTTGGGTTGCGATTTCTGCAATGGTGTCTTTCCTGATCCAACTCAGTGCGAGTTTTTCAACAGTGAACGCGACAAGGACATTACGGTGCTTTGTATCCAGTCCAATGTGATCAACGACGCCAATATGCACGCCACCGAGTGTCACCTTGCCTCCTGCAATAAGTCCCTCTGCAGCTGATAGATGAATTGTATACAGATATCTTGAGCCGAGTATAGATTGGCCAAGACCGAGCATAGCGATTGCTATGCCGCCAAGACCAACGAATAAGAAGAGGCCGACAGCTATTTCTTGTGATTTCTTCATTTTGTTTTCTCAGGGTTTAGGAAAGCGCCCACCAAAGGGTCAGTCGATGCTTGGATATTTGCAACTGTATCTCGGATAGCAATTTTGCCTTCATACAAGATAGCGATACTATCGGCGATAGCAAGCGCACTTGGAATGTCGTGGGTCACGAATATGCCTGTAATATGACGCGTTTCTTTGAGACGAAGGATGTTATCAAGAAGACGTCTGGTATTAGTCGGATCAAGGCCTGCTGTTGGTTCGTCAAAAAGAATGATCTTTGGTTCGAGCATGAGGGCGCGTGCAAGTCCTGCGCGTTTCTGCATACCGCCTGAGAGCTCATTAGGAAGAAGATCTGCGGCATTTCTCATATCAACCAAATCGAGCATGATGTTTATTTTTTCTTGGATATGCTGAGGAGAGTCTTTTGTGTGTTCTTTGAGCGGGTAGGCAAGATTTCCGGCAACTGTCAGTGAGTCAAAGAGAGCGCCGTTTTGAAAGACAAAACCAATTTTCTTTCGGATATCGAGGAGAGCTTCTTCTGAGAGGGTGGGGATATCCTTGTCTTCAAAATAAATGTGACCGCTGTCAGGCTTTTCAAGTCCAATAATGGACCGAAGGAGAAGACTTTTTCCTGAGCCTGAGCCGCCAAAAAGGCTGAGAATTTCGCCTTCATGCAGATTGAAGGTAATGCCTTGGTGGACTTTTTTTTCGCCAAAGCTTTTGCAGATGTTCTCAACTTTGAGGACAACACTCATACTTGGAACCCTGTCATGATCAGAAATTTTGTCAGGAAAAAATCACTGATCATAATAAAAATACTGGTTGTCACAACAGTCCATGTGGTGCTCCGGCCAACACCTTCTGTGCCGCCTGCTGTTTCTAAACCGCGCCAGCATGCTGTTAATGCAATAAAGAAGGCAAAGACAACAGTCTTTGCCATTCCTGCTAAAAAATCTGAAATGCGTATTGTTTCAATACATTTTGCAATAAAGAATGAGGTATGGATTCCAAGCTCATTCTTGCAAACAAGCATGGCGCCCAAAAGACCAACATAATCAGAAAAAAGAGTTAAAAGTGGGACTGAGATCAGGGCTGCAATAATGCGCGTTGTGACAATGCGACGAGTCGGTGAGGTTCCGAGCGCTCGCATGGCATCGAGTTGCTGAGATATTTTCATGGAGGCAACTTCTGACGTAATGCCTGATCCGATGCGGCCTGCGACCAGAAGACTAGTGAAAACAGGACCCATCTCCCTGAGTATGGTCAAGGCAACAACTTTTGGTACATAGAGTTTTCCGCCAAATTTAGCGACGCCATAGCCAAATTGAAGGGCCATGACAGAACCTGTTGCAAGCGCTGTGATAAGAACCAAAGGGAGGGATCCAACGCCAATAGACCAGATTTGCTCACAAATAAGTCCAAAATAGTAAGGTGGTTTGCGTGCTTCACGGAAGACTTGAGCAACAAGGATGCCCATGCCACCCACTATTTGAAGGGGGCTTTTTTTGTTCATGAGAGCAGCACTCCGTTGAGCCAAGAGAGAAAAAGAGGTTCGTCGAGTGAAAAACGGAGTTCGGTTGCAATAAAAAGAAAAGTGTACCAGCAGGGGTCCTGGCCTATGATAGCTGCACCAACGCGGACTGGTTCTCCCATCATGGTGCCACTGATGATTTTATAAAAACCTTCTTTGCCTGCAATCAGTCTTTGGTGTGTTTCAATGTGGTGGGCACCAAGGATTCCGAGGAAAACAGGGGCCAGAAGCGCTTCTGGTTCTTTGGGTGCAAATGGTTTGACGCATGAGCTGATGAGTGCAATCTGTGATCGAGTGGTGGGAGAAAAAAAACTGACATCGGTTGCGTCTTGATTGACGGTTTTGACCCAGCCTGCGAGTGGAGCATAGGTGATATTTGTTGCCTTTTTTTCCGGCTCAATATTGCCAAAAAGGATGCTGCAGCCGACAAACAAAAGACCAAGAAAACGCATATGGTGTGAGTATGCCAGATCTCTAGGTGAAACAAAAGGAGCATCTTGCTGTCAAAAAAAGACTTTATTTTGGCTGTTTTATGACGATTTTACGTCTAAATGCTGACAGTCTGAGGGAGATAGGTGCGCGTGGCGCGGGTCACTTGCTTGGCACCTTCCTTGCTAGTTGATTAGTATGCAGTTTTTACTGATGCTCTCTTTCCTTGCAAAAGCTGCACTTATGGTTGAACATAATGCAACGCATTCGCGCATTCGTATCACTTCAGATGAAAGTATCAAGCCTGTGGTGACATTGCGTGCACGTGGTTTTGAAATTTTCTTTCCTCATGTTCAATTTTCTGAGCTTGCGGGCTCAAAGACCTTGAAGAGTGCTGATTGGGAGGCTCTTTGGCGTACAGCTCAGGATTCTCGGCTTGCTTCTTTCAAAGTGACGACTCGAGGGGGAGTTAAGCTGGTGGGGCAGTGGAGGTTCCCTCAAGGACGATTTCAGTTAGCGAAGCCTCGCATGGAAGTCTTTTCAGCGCGAAATCATGATGCATTTTTCTTTGATTACTGGATTCAAAATAGTGTCTCATCCGTTGAGCAGGCAGCCTCTCAGCGAGCAAGTGCAATGAAAAATAAGATCCAGGAGCAGGAAAAGCGTGTGCAGGAGCGTGCTTCATTCATGGTGAAGCATGAGGAGGAAAAACGACGCATTCAGAATGCGACATCTTTTTGCGAAGAAAAAATGACGGCAGATCGAGATATCCAGCTTCATTTTACACCTGTACATGAGAGTGTCGATTTCGATCGTTGGTTCCCGGCGGCGCGGGCTGATAGTCAGTTCCATTACTACGAGCCAAAGAAGAAATCTCGTGATGCACAGTTTGCGCGCTTAGCTATGACTCTCTATAAGACAGGAAAGCCAGGCTTAGCAGTCAAGACACTCGATCTTCTGCAGGCTGAATTTCCACATTCTGAATTTACCTCCGAGATGCAATTTCTTCGTGCCAATTGTCTGATTCGGCTTGGGTTGCATGATGCGGCTGAAAATATATTGCGACGCATCAAGACTGATGCATCTGATGCGCCTGAGTCGCTCTATGCATCTATGTATCTTGCAGGACTTGCGATGAAACGACATCAACCTTTGCAGGGGCTTGCAGAGTTCGTGTGGTTGATTGAGCATAATGGTTCACACTCACTTGCATGGGTTTTTCACCTTGGGGCAGCGGAGGCGCTTTACGCACTTGGTCAAGCAGAACGTGCAGTAGCTGAGTACCATTGGATTATCGATCATGTAGTTGAGGGTGATAGACAGGCAGAGGCTGCATTTCGAATTGGGGATGTGTACTTACTGCGTCATGAGTACGACCAGGCTCTGGCGGCTTTTTCTCAGGCGCTTACTTACCATGCGGAATTTCAAGCTCGACATCCATTATCATTGCTTAATATGGCAGAAGCTCTTTACCAGTTAGGGCAGTATCCTCGTGCACGAGTTCTATTTGCCTCTTTTTATGAACAGCACTCAATACGGGCTGAAGGATGGCGTGCTACCTTCCGTATGGGTGAAATAGATAACCGTATTTCAAAAAATAACGAGGAGTTGAAGAAATCAAGACTTCTCTTTTTTGATACCATTAATAGCTACCCAGGGAGCGCTGGGGCATTGCTTGCGCGGATGAAGCTTGTGCCTTGTTATGATCATGGGGGGATTGATAAGGAAATGGCTCAAAGATTCTTTTTGCAGGAAGTGCCAAAGTTTGAGCAGACGCAAAAAGAGATTGCGACTAAACAGTTAATCGATTTTAAGATTTTTTCTCATGTGCGTACGTTGATGACTTTGGGGACTGCAACTGATGTGTATTCCGTTGTTGTGAGTGAGTATCGGGCTATGACAGATACTCACTTCCAGTCCATTGTGTTGAACTACGCCTACGATGCATTTCAGAAGATGACCCAGCAAGCGCTTGATGAGCATCGCGAATTTGATGCACTATCGTTGTACTCACGTCAGGCGCATCTTCTCCCGCCTGTGAAGCAGCTTGTTTACGCAGAGTATATGGTGCCGTTAAGTCAGGCAGCATCCCACCTTGGTCTTGGTGGTTTTGGGCAGAAGATTTTAGATGCATACGGTACGATCGCGCATTGGGATGAGATTCGCCTGTCGCAGGCGCATGCGGAGCCAATTCAGAAGGCGCAATCTGAAGAATCTTTCTCAAGGGCGAAGGCAATGTGGATATCTCTTGTGCGCTCAGGATTTGAGGGAGAAAAAGAGATTAGTGCAGTTGTGCGAGGATTGCTTGAAAAAAGTGTGCTCGACACGGCAGATTATTCCTACCAAAAAGAGATCATATTGGGTCTGATTGATGAGCGCGCTCAGCATTTTGATGCAGCATGTATGCATGCCGTCAAAGCAGAACTCCTGAGGCCTAGTGCTGACGTGCTTTTGTGGCATGCGTCTTTGGAAGAGAAAAGTGGAGCAAAAGAGATGGCTTTGAATTTATATACAAACATTGAAAATTATGTTTCACTGAAAAGACTAGTGCATGAAAAGGAAGAAAAAGAGGAATGGTTATTAGGATTACCCCGTACATGGACGCTCGCGCAAGTTGTGTTGAAAGAGGGGGCTATGCATGAGGCGGCAGATCGTTTTGACAAGGCATCTGAGGTGTATGGTAGGCTTGTGCACAAGTATACGCCTGATGATGTTGGTGGAGGTATCGTCTATGCCTATGCCAGGTCATTGCTCAAGATCAGTAAGCGAGGCCAGGCACTTGCTGTGCTTGAAAATTTGGTGAAATACAAATTTAAGTCTCAGGATAAAGAAAATAGTTTTTGGCAAAAGATGGCCCAAGAAACTTTGGTTGGATATCGGATGAGACAGCAAGTTTATACGCAGTAAAAAAAAGCCATGGAGGGCTCAGGTATGGAATCGATTATAACGCAAGATAAAGCAATGCTTGATGTTATTGCGCTCGCAAAAACGGTGGCAAGTAGTAAGGCAACTGTCTTGTTACAGGGAGAAAGTGGGACAGGAAAAGAACTTATCGCATCTCTGATCCATCAAGAAAGTACGCGTTCAGCAAAACCGTTTTTAGCAATTAATTGCGCAGCTATTCCAGATAATCTTTTAGAATCCGAGCTTTTTGGGTATGAAAAGGGATCTTTTACTGGGGCTCTTCAGCAAGGCAAGCAAGGGAAATTTGAGCTTGCGCATGGTGGTACACTTTTGCTTGATGAAATAGCTGAAATGGATATGAAGCTTCAAGCCAAGCTGTTGAGGGCCTTACAGGAAGGTGATATCGATCGCATTGGAAGTAAAAAGTCTATCAGTGTTGATGTAAGAATTATTGCATCAACCAATCAGATGCTTTCTGAAGCTGTGGCACGTGGTGTTTTTAGGGAAGATCTTTTTTACCGCTTGAATGTTGTCACAATGACATTGCCGCGATTGAAAAATAGGCTGGGTGATATTGATATTCTGACAAATTTTTTCATGAATAAGCATGCAGAAAAGCATGCGAGGCCAATACTTGAATTGAGTGCTGATGCCCGTAGTAAACTCAACGCCCATGTATGGCCAGGTAATGTGCGCGAGCTTGAGAATATGGTTGAAAGAGTTATTTTGACGCACACGGATGCGTCGGCTCCTGTTGCTGCGTCAGAAATTGAGTTTTCAAGCATTGGAAAGATTCGTCAAGGTGATCGTAATTGGTCGCCAGGTAAAACTCTTGATGATATCGAACGTAATGTTATTATTGAAGCGCTTGGCTATCATCAAGGTAATCGTACGCATACGGCAAAGGCACTTGGCATTTCTATTCGTACTCTTCGTAATAAGATCTCTGACTATAAAACAATTGGCATAAAGCTGTAAAAAGGCGGTTTTGTGATAGATACCGTGTTTGATCCAATGATCGGGGCGCTCAATACATCTTTGAATTTGCGGCTTGCAAATCAAAATGTGATTAGCTCCAATATTGCAAATGCAGATACGCCTGGTTATAAGTCAAAGGTTATGGAGTTTGAATCAGCACTTCGTGATGCACTTGCTTGTATGGATGAAGCAGGCGAGGCGCCTATGCATGCCCAGAGGTCCCATCCTGGGCATAGAGGGCATCAGGAAACTGATCCGATCGACCCTCTCGTCTATGAGGACCCTAGAGGGGAGCCGTCGCTTGATGGAAATACGGTTGACCGGGCAGCTGAGATGTCGAAGTTAGCTGAAAATCAGTTGTTGTATGATGCGGCAATTGAGATGATGAAAAAAAAATTAGCTATGCTCAAGTACTCGATTTCTGAAGGAGGGCATAATTAATGGACATTTTTTCATCATTGCGTGTTTCGGCATCAGGTCTTGATGCGCAAACAAAGCGCATGAATACTATTTCGAGTAATTTGGCAAACTCTGAGACCACAAGGACAGAAGAAGGTGGACCGTATAGGCGCAAAGATCCTGTGTTTCAAGCGTCAGCTGACAGGGAGACATTTGGTGAAATTCTGCAGGACACCATTGATCAGAATATTGAAGGGGTTCTTGTGACTGATATTGTTGAAGACCAAAGAGCGCCAAGACTTGTCTATAATCCTCAGCATCCTGATGCAAATGGAGAGGGGTATGTGGCAATGCCTCACGTCAATGTGGTTGAGGAGATGGCGAATATGATTAGTGCGCAAAGATCATACGAAGCAAATATTACTGCTATGGGAGCGGCAAAAGCGATGGCGCAAAAAGCGCTCGAGTTAGGTAGATAGTCATGAAAATAGGTTCCATCGAAGTAGGTGTGCCCTCTCTTCATGAGCCAGGATTGGCGAAAGAGGGTGCAAGTTTTGCTGATATTTTTAAAAAATCACTTGATCAGGTAAATCAAAATCAGATAGAGGCTAATTCGGCCATTCGGGAGCTTGTTGCTGGACGTAATAAGAATATCCATGAAACAATGCTGACGCTTGAAAAAGCTGATGCATCACTCAAACTCATGATGCAGGTGCGCAACAAGGTACTTGATGCATATAAAGAAATCATTAAAATGCAAGTATAGGAGCATTGAGTGCAGTATTTAACAAGAGTTTTTACACAGATTAATGACTTTTTAAGAACGCTTTCAGTTGGCAAGAAAATCGCCATGGTCATGATTGCTCTTGGCATTGTTTCTGGTATGGCGATACTTTTTCTTTGGGCTGAAAATACTACCTATGTAACACTTATGACGAATCTTGGCGGAGAAGATTCGACAAATATTATTAGAATATTACGCGATAAGCATATCCCGTTTCGAGTTGATCAAAATGGGAAATCAATTTCTATCCCTCCTGAAAGTGTTTATGAGTTGAGATTGGAGCTTGCCGGCATGGGAATGCCGCAAACGAGTATTGTTGGATATGAAGTATTTGATAAACAGTCGCTTGGCACGACAAGTTTTATACAAAAGCTGAATCAGAAAAGAGCACAAGAAGGTGAGCTGATTCGGACTATTAATACGATTCATGGCGTCCGGAGATCGCGTGTGCATTTAGCGCTTCCACAAAAAAGCGCATTTCTTGATGATCAGAAAAAAGCTACGGCATCTGTTGTGGTTGATCTTGAGCCAGGGGTGACACTCGCCGAAAAGCAGATTTATGGTATTGCAACGCTTGTTTCAAGAGCAACTGAGGGGCTTGATGTTGCAGATGTTGTTATAATGAATGCAGACGGTAAGATTCTTTCAAAGAATACGAGTGACCCGTTGTCGGCTGCAACTGCAGGTCAGCTTGACTTTCAAGGGAAGTATCAAAGTGATCTCGAACATCGCATTGAAGAGATGCTTTCACGTGTTGTAGGTGAGGGGCGTGTTGTTGCTAAGGTGAATGCAGATCTTGATTTTTCGCAGACAAATGAGACACAGACGAGCTATGATCAGGACGGGTCGGCTGTCAGGTCGATTGAAAAAAGAAGTGATTCAATGAATGGTACCCGTCCTACAGCAGGCGGGTCAGCAGGCAGTGCTTCGAATACACCTGGACAAACTGCAGCACAAAAAAATGAAATAAAATCAGAGACATCTCGTAACAATGAAATAACGAACTATGAGGTACCGCAAACAATACGGAAAACGGTTCGTTCCGTAGGTGCAGTTCGGAAGCTGAGTGTTGCTGTGGTTGTTGATGGGAAGAGTGTCAAAAAAATTGATAAAGATGGCAAGATGGTAACAACCAATGAGCCTTGGACGCCAGAAAAAATTAAAGAGTTTGAACTTGTTGTTGCAGGTGCTGTGGGGCTTGATCGCAAGCGTGGTGATACGCTTGATATCAAGAATATGGAATTTACCCATGAAGACTTTGAAGAAGTGCAGAAATTTCTTACAGAGAAAGAAAATAAGACATACCTTGAGAATATTGTTATCTATAGTGTCATTGGACTTGCTGTTATTCTTTTCTTCTTGCTTGTGGTGCGTCCATTTATCAAATGGATGGTTGAGAATACCGTCGATTCCGTTGATACATTTTTGCCACAAACAGTTGAAGAGCTTGAGCGATTGCAGAAGAGTTCTGCAATGCCAAGTCTTGAAGACATTATGCCGGTGCTCCCTGAGTCTCTTGATCCTAATAAAGTAGAGGGTGAGATGATTAAGGAAAAAATCATTACGCTTGTTGATAGTAATCCTCATAAAGCAGCTCTTATTCTACGAGATTGGCTGCATGAGTCGCCTGGAAAAAGGTTGCAAGAAAAAGCTGAAATGGATAGTGAGTTGAGCGCCTAAGAGGAGAAGAGTATGTTTGCTGAAACTTTTGATGCTATGTCGGGACTTGAGAGATCAGCTTTGCTGTTGAACGTGCTTGGTAATTCAGTTACGGCTCAAATCTTTAAGAAGATGAAAGATAATGATGTCAAAAGGCTTGTGAGTGCTATGGGGCAAGTACAGAAAGTTCCTATTGAAAGTGTTAAAAAAGTATTAGAATCATTTTATTCAGAAATAGCTGAAAGCGAGACGTTGATTTTTGGGCATGCGTCAGGTAGGGACTTTGTTCTAACGACTCTCGGTGAAGAAAGAGCTCGGACAGTGCTGGGGCAGCTTAGTGTGGTTGAAGGGAGTCGAACGCTGGAGGCGCTTGAGCTTGTTGACCCGCGGACACTTGCTAATTTTCTTGTTAATGAGCACTCTCAGACGGTCGCACTGATCTTGGCACATTTAGATTCTTCAAAAAAATGTGAAGTCTTAAGACGACTTCCAGAAAGTGTTCAAACAGAAGTTGTTCTCCGTATTGCAAATCTTGATTTTATTTCGCCAAACCTGATTGCTCAGGTCGACGAAGTGCTGAAACAAGAGCTTGCAACGCTGGGATCTATCGATACGCAGCATTTGGGCGGAGTGCATCCTATTGCTGAAATGCTGAATGCAATGGATAAAGCGAGTGAGCAGGGTATTATTGCACGTGTTGAAGAGAAAGATAAAAATCTTGCTGATGAAATCAGAAAGCTCATGTTCGTCTTTGAGGATATTGTCTATATTGATGATCGCGGAATGCAGACATTGCTCAAAGATGTGCCAAATGACAGGTTGATCATCGCACTTAAAACAGCGCCTGATGAGATAAAAGAGAAGATATTTAAGAATATTTCAAAACGAGCAGCAGATTTACTCAGAGAAGATCTTGCTTCTTTGGGGCCACTGAAGTTATCGGAAGTCGAATTGGCGCAGCAGGATGTTATAGCTATTGCTAAAAAATTAGAGGGTGAAGGAAAGATTGTTATTAGTCGTGGTACTGATGGCGACTCTATCGTCTAATGAAAGGTAGTTATGGCGTTTGAACGAATCCGCTACTTAGTGCAAGACGAAAAAAAAGAATTGAAAAAGAAGATCGTCACTGCAACGCCTCGCCAGGATATGAAAGGTGCTATTGGTGAGTTTTCTTTTTCTAATATCCGGCCTGAGGAGGCATATGACGATTTAAAGGTGAAAGTTGGGCCACTCGCTGTGACAGATCAGGATCGTGAAAGTCGCGATGTGCGTGACAATCGTTTTGTGTTGAGTGATTTAGTGAGGCCAGCGCTGTCAGTTGAGGCTGAAGAGAAGCGAGTTTTCCATGAAGCTTTGCAAAGGCAACTTGATGCGCTGTCCGATGAAACAAGGGCTAAGGGGTTTGATGAAGGATTTAGGGTTGGATTTCAGGAGGGATTAGAAAAATCTTTTGCGCAGGTGCGTGAAGAATCAGCGAGTGAGATAGAACGGTTTGAACATTTTATACAATCTTTTGAAACGATGAAGGTTGATATGATGCGTGAGAATGAGTCATTTCTTATGCGTATTATTGCAAAAATGACGCGCATGGTGCTGCTTCGGGAGATTAAGTTAGATGAGACCTACCTGCTTAGGCTCATGCAGGAGTTAGTTGGTAGGCTTGGGGTTCGTGAGAATATTACTATTGAGATCAGTTCTGCTGATTTTAAGAATGCTCAAAAATTCAAGACAGACCTTGTTGAGGCAATAGGTCAGTTACAGAACCTTAGGATCGTTGAGGAACCTAGTATTGCGATGAGTGGGTGTCGTGTTGTAACAAAATGGAATAATATTGATGCGACAATAGAACGGCAGTTATCAGCTATTGAAGAGCAGTTTTTTAGCATGTACAGGAAAGATGATCATGCGAATGAATGAAGAGTCTTATTTTGATCGACTTGATAGCTGCACACTCTATGGAGAAGTGGGTAAGGTAACTAAAGCCTTGGGTTTGTTGTTTGAAGCGGAGCTGCCAGGGGCATCAGTTGGGAGCGTGTGCCGGATTCGGGCAGCACGATCTGGAGATCCTGGTATTGAAGCTGAAGTGATTGCATTTCGTGATAGGCGAGCCATCCTTATGCCCTATGAAGAGGCGCGAGGCTTAAATAATGATAGCGATGTTGTGCTGGTGAGTAAATCATCGAGCGCACTTTTGGGGCCACATCTGTTGGGTCGTGTGATTAACGCTCGCGGTCAGGCTCTTGATGACAGGCCGCTTATTCCTACTGACCGTATTATGGCAAGTCTCTATAGGTCGCCTGTTTCACCGCTTGGACGAACACTTATAGATACGCCGCTTGATCTTGGAATCCGTGCCCTCAACGGGCTTTTGACTGTGGGTTGTGGCCAACGTGTAGGCATTATGGCAGGCTCTGGCGTTGGAAAGAGCGTTCTCTTAGGGAGTATGGCTCGTCATACAGCAGCTGATATTAATGTCATTGCCCTCATTGGTGAACGTGGTCGAGAAGTAAGAGAGTTTATCGAACGTGACCTTGGTGAGGAGGGTCTCAAGCGATCCGTCGTTGTTGTGTCGACTTCAGATACGTCGCCATTGCTGCGTATGCGGGGAGCATTTTTGGCAACAACCATTGCTGAGTATTTTCGGGATCTTGGGAAAAATGTTCTTTTGATGATGGATTCAGCAACACGTTTTGCCATGGCTCAACGGGAGATGGGGCTTGCGATGGGGGAGCCCCCTGCATCTCGTGGGTATACGCCAAGTGTATTTGCAACACTGCCAAAGCTGCTCGAGCGAGCTGGTATGGGAGGCGAAGGTGCTGGAAGTGTGACCGGGTTGTATACAGTCCTGGTCGAGTCGGATGATATGGATGATCCTATTGCTGATGCAATGCGATCGATCTTAGATGGGCACATTGTATTGAGTCGTAAAATTGCACAACGAAATCGCTTCCCGGCAATTGATGTCCTTCAAAGTACATCAAGGGTGATGCGAAGCGTTGTTACAGAATCGCATTTACAGGCTGCAGCCAAGATGCGCGAATGGTTAGCGAGCTATGCGCAAGCTGAGGATTTGATTCGAATCGGTGCCTATGTGAAAGGCACGAGTCCTAAAATTGACCAAGCACTTATTGCCTATGATCGTATTGAGGCATTTTTGCGCCAGGGCATTGAGGAGAAAGCGTCTTTTCAGGAGACAGCTCAGATGATGGAAGTTCTCTGTGCGCAGGTCGAATCGATGTCGGCCGGACCTGTGGACACTGGTAAGAATCAGCCGACCCGATCTCGTTTGCGTGTCTAGGGAGATACAGTGTATTTTGAATGAGTTTTTATGGGACTGGGTAATGTTTGAGGCGAAAGATGGTTAGGCGCTCTTATGATAGTTAAGATATCTCGTATCGAAGTATCATTTTGCTTCTTTTTTGCGTTCTCTGCGCATGCGACTTCAGTGACTTTGCCGTATGCTTTCACAGCAGGGAGCCCTATATCGGCGAGCCAAATGATGGGCAACTTTGCGTCTATCACAAGCGCTATTTCAAGCACTGTGA
>CAIUGE010000063.1 GCA_903898645.1 Oligoflexia bacterium
CTGGCCCACTCACCTCATCTATCACAAGCGCACTTTCAAGCACGGTGAGTAGTCCTTGGGTGGCGAGTTCTTCGAATATTTATTTTAATACTGGGTCAGTTGGGATAGGGAGTTCAGCGCCTACGCGTGCGTTGGATGTGAACGGAGGCATGAACGTTACTGGAAATATTTATTCCAATGTAACTGGTAATACGTCGATCATGTCAAGCACAAGTAAGTCAGTTATTATAGCAGCGGGCACAACTGGTACTGCTACGGTTAATGTCTATAGTGAGCTGGGTGTGCCTAGTAGCGCCGGGTGTGTTTTAGTGGAGCTGACGATTGCAGTGTACGGTGGTTCCGGTACTGGAAGTGGTTTATTTAAAGTAATAGCTGGAGGATATGGTGGGCATTCATACGGAGCGCAAGGAGGCATGCATCCATATTCTGTAATAGTTAATTCATTGGTAAATGGTACATTTTCGTATATAAATAATACTGCTGGAGTGTATGGAGTTTCAATCACAAATACAGGGGCGTCAGAAAAAAACGTTGAGCTTATGTGTTCTGTTATTTACAGAGGAGGGGTCTGATGCGCTCTATGTTCGTACGCAAGTGCACCATAGAGTGATAGTTCGTAGTACACTAGTGTGGTGTTCTCAACGCATATGACTTCAATCGCCTTTACCATATGTCCGCCATAGCATGCAAAGCTCCCGCCGCAAAGGTAGTGGTCGCGATTCACGGCCATTTATGTAGGTGCATCTCTTGTTTGTCTCGAGCAGGGGGGGGCTCTGGGGACGGAGCCTATGCTTTGTTAATATCATCCATGCTATGCCGTTGACGCCAGAGCTGTTGATTGTTCTGGCTCGCTTTTGTGGTGTTGCTATTGTGCATATATATAATATATAAAGTATCTTTTTGACGAATAGGGTAATGTGTGAAAAAAACGTGTGACCGTGTTATGTATAGAGTGGGCGGGATGATCTTTGTATGTTGTGTGTTGCAGATGATGAGCATGCCAGCATTTGCAATGCTTCCTTCGAGTTTTGCTCGTTTGTCAGGCGATTTGAGCTTAGAAGATGGCGGGGGGCCTGTCAGATTAACGAATTTCAATAATCTACCAGACGATGTACTGCCGAGCGTAGCGTCAGCTCTTTCATTGAAAGACTATATGAGGCTTAGATAAACAGATCAGCGTTGTCATGGGGTCTTGCTGCAGGACAATGCTTTGCAAGCATGGGGCAATGCGCACCCAGAATGCAAGGAAAAATGGGCAACACTACAGTACTTTGGTGACTATCAGAAGTTTAAGCCTTTTTTCTTTAGGGATAAAATAAATCTTGCATTTTCCAGTGAAGCGCAACTTCTGTCTTTTCTGAAGGTTGATGGAGGACGTTTTCGCGTGCTCAGAATCAATTGTGGGCGAATGTTTGATATAACGCCGGCTGTCCTCACTCGATTATTTCAAACAAGAAATATTGAATACTTAGATCTTGCGTGTGGCTGTAGAGCGGTTGCCGCACGTACGGGTCCTTGCTGGGGATGACCGTTATTATCTTTTGCATAAGTATCTGGGCGATTAATCTTTAGAAAGCGCGAGTCCCCATCGATCGAGCAGCCGTGCGCAGTATGTGCGTATATAGCCAGGCATGTGATCGAGGATTGTTGCGAGCATAGGTCCACATGCGTAGTAGCAGCGTATAGCAATGCGCCCTAATGGTGAGCTCTGGAGTGATTCATCACGAAAATGCTGAAGACGCGGGAGTGTCTCTGGGGCGCAAAGGTCAATGAGGCTTGTTGCAATAAAGCACTTGGCGCCACCAAGGAGTCTGTATGCTGATTTAAAATCACCTGTGTGCTGGGCTTTGCCTGAAGCAATGTACTTCCGGAGAGATTCAGCCGCAGTATGCTGGAAGGGCATACCCTTGGAAAAAAGGACGTATTTTTCAATATAATGGCGAAATTCTTTTTTCTTAGCGACGCTTTTTGCTTTATCGAAAAGTTTGACCAAATCCCAATACACACCGCTGATCATGAGAAGTTCGTTTTTCTCAACAGCCTCGGTGAATTGTGTTGGGTGTAATCCTCCTGGGCTGACGGTCTTAAGCTCTTCAAGAATTTTTAAGTAAATTTGGTAATTTTTGATCGCTTCTGAGATGTTTTTTTTCTGGTACGCGACAATGCCAGCGTGCGCAATTTCTAACCGGTAGGTAAGAAGTTTCCGCCGACGTTCTTTCTCGGCTACTTCCATGGCGTTTTCAATGCGCTTCCGCGCATTGATGATATTGTCTTTAGTGCCCATGTACTAATTAGTATGGCATAGTTTCGGTTAGGGAAGGATCTTTTTCGCTTCGTGCTCGACGAGCCATGGCAAGGTAAGCTTCGATTTCTTGATGTGCAGGGGCAATGTTTGCGGCTTGTTCCCATTCGATCTCAGCGTCAAGAATATTTCCTTGAGAATAGTGAAGAAGTCCAATTTGGATGCGAGCTGGAAGAAAAGTCGGATGCAAAGATCGGATGTGGTTCAGCTCGGAAAGGGCGCGGGTGAGAAAGCCTTTTTTGGCATAGGCTTTAGCGCGACGCATAAGGATTTCGATATTTTTTGGATCAAGGTGCGCAGCTTTTGAGTACTCCTCGATTGCTTCATCGAAACGCCTATAGCGTGCGTAGAGGTCAGCGATCTCAAGATGCTTGAGGGCAAATTTCATGTCGATTGTTGTCGATTCAGACTCACGCTGGGCAACAAAAGTATGTGCTTGGTCAAATATTTGGCGAGCATCATCATAGCGGCCTGTATCATTATAGATAATAGATAAGCAGATGGAGGCTTCAGTATGGCGAGGGTCGAGTTTCAGTGTCTCGCGCAGCTCATTTTCTGCAAGTTGTATATTGCCAGCATGGTACGCTGTGATAGCAAGTTGGTAGTGGTGCTTCGGATTAAGTGGTTCTTGTTTGACGCGATCTTGGAGTTTTTGTAATTCCATTTACTTCCCTAGTGCTTGATGGGCGCGTTTTGCTGAGCGCGTATCGTCATAGAGTTGGCATATTTTCTCATAGCGTGTCTTGGCTGATTCCCAAATGCCCTCTCGCTTATAGAAGTCTGCTATATAGAGCTCTTTTTCTGCAAGTAATTCGCGAATTTTTTTTATATCCTGACGCGCTTCTTCGACCAATGGGTCATGGGGGTAGAGCTTGGTAAAGGAATGATATGCCGTTATTGCTCTTGAAGCAGGCGATAGATCACGCGCAATAGTTGATGGGATTTGGTTGATATAGGACTTTGCTACCCGAAAACGCGCATAGTTGACCTTGGGGTGCCGAGGGTAGAGTTCACAAAATGCTTCATAGGCAACACCTGATTCGATAAAGCTTTCTTGTGCATAGTAGACGTCTCCAATGCGTAGCTGTGCCGTCGCTGCATAGGGTGTGCGCGGAAATTTTGTTTTTATGCTTCGGAGTTTTTCAATGGCGAGAATATAGTGTTCGCTTGCAATCTCTTCTTCCGTCTCAGCGAGGAGGCGTTCAGGATCTTGGGAGTTGACTTTCATATCAGAGCAGGCTGAAAAAAGAAGCATAATCCAAAGTGTTTTCACGGGAAAAGCCTTAAAAGGGCAGCTTTTTTTACCCAGCCTGTGTGGGAGGCTAGCTGAATCCAGTCCGCAGTTGTATCTGACAGACGGTTGGATGTTACGCGGGAGGCCGCTTTAAGGCGACCAAGTTCCATGTACTCATCGCCAGGACCACTGCGAAGAGCTGATTCCTGTGTGAGAAGAGAGACATCTGGGCGTGCAAAAAAAACTCCTAAGATGAGTAGGCAGCTCCCAGCGTGGAGGAGTCGAAGGGTAGGCCGTTTGAACGTCAAAAATCCTAGAGCTGCAAATACCAGGACCCAGTTGCTGGAGAAAAGTGCTAGGAGGGAATCAGTTGCAGGGAGTTCTTCAAAAGAGCTGCCTGTGCGAGCAAGAGCGAAGTTATTTTGGAACATTGCATCATTCGGTATCATCAGGAGAGCTTTTTTGAGGTAAGCTGTTGCTGCATCTTTCTCTCCTTTTTCGAGGAGTAAGGTGCCAACGTTATAAAAATAGCTGGGGTTCTCTTTTTCATCGACGCTTTGCATTGACTGAAGTGCTTCAGCAAGTTGGTTAGTATGGAAGAGATCATAGACATGCTGCCAGGAGGGGGTGTCTTGCCAGGCAGCGAGGACAGTATTAAAAATAAGCAGGAACATCCACATAATCGATGAATTAGCATGGGGCCGTCTGCCTTGCAAGGCAGACAGTGCTTATGCTAGTAAGAGGTAAAAGGGAGGTCTATGTACACAGATTCTGTGCGCAGTTCAGATCGCTACCATGCACTTCGTAAAGCATACCTTGAGTATGTTATTGAAACACAAAAGACGCTGCATGCACCCAAACAAGGTTCATTTCAAGCATATGATGAAGTCCTGTCGGAGTTCACAGAACTTCGTGGTCGCGAACTCTATTATCCTTATTTGGCAGCAGGTTTTGGGAATGGCCCTTTTGTCGAGCTTTTGGATGGGAGCGTTAAGTACGATATGATTACGGGGATCGGGGTCCACTTCTTCGGTCATGCTCATCCTGAGCTGATTGTAGAACGTTTTGATGGATTGCTTGCTGATACAATGCAGGGCAATCTACAGCCAGGAGTTGAGATCTATGCATTCTTGAAGACATTGCTGAGTGCGACCGGCTTTAAGCATGGGTGGCTTGCATGTAGCGGCACGATGGCAAACGATATGGCGTTGAAGCTTATCAGGCAGAAGCATGCGCCTCGTACTGCTATTTTTGCTTTTGATGAGTGTTTTGCAGGGCGTTCGGTTGCCATGCAGGAGGTAACAGATAGTGCTGCTTACCGGCAGGGGCAGCCATTGTATGGCGAAGTATGTCATTTACCCTTTTATGATCCGTCTTTAGGAGTTGAAAAGAGCCTTGCTCAAGTCGTTAGTCGTATGCGCCACGAACTCAAGCGGTATCCTGACCGTTTCTGCGGCGTTATGCTTGAGCTCGTGCAGGGTGAGGGTGGATGCAGGTATGCTCCAAAGGAGTTTTATCAGCGTTTTGTTGCTGAGGCACGTGCGAGTGGGCTCGCGGTTTGGGTTGATGAGGTGCAAACATTTGGGCGCACCGGTTCTTTGTTAGCATGCCAAGAGTTTGGTGTGACGGCTGATATTGTGACTGTAGGGAAACTTCTTCAAGGGTGTGCAGTTCTCTATACAGCTGACTATAATCCCAAAGCGGGACTGATTTCTGGAACCTTCGCTGGGAGCACGAGTGCGCTCCGTGCTGGTCGGAGGGTTGTTGAGATGCTTCTTAATGGAGATTTTCTTGGGCCCCAGGGCAAAATTGCGCGGCTTGCAGCCCGCTTTCGCATGCATTATGAACGTTTTTTGCAGCAAGGACTGATCAGTGAGATCCGTATTTATGGGGGTTTTATTGCATGTGCGCCTTGTCCTGCAACAGAAGCACATGTTAAATTGCTGCTAAAAAAGCTCTTTGAGGAGCATGTCGTTGCATTTAGTGCAGGGCATGACCCCTATTTTATACGGATGCTCCCACCTTTTGGTATTATGACTGAAGTGCAGGTGGATGATGTCTGTATGCGTCTTGAACGGGTTTTAGAGGGGGCTATTGCGTGAAGCGATTTATTGAAGAAGCTAAAAAGCTCATTCGTATCAACTCTGTGAGTTCCCATGGGAACGAGGAGATTGCAAATTATGTAGCGGCGCTTATGCAGGACCGAAGCATGAAGATCCATATGCAGACAGTAACGCATTCTTTGGAAGATGTTTCCAAGAGACAGTTCAATGTGTTTGGCATTTTGGGTGATTCCCTGGTTGATCGGAAGATACGGAAGGGTCTTTTGCTTCTTACGCACCTTGATACAGTAGGGCCTGGTCTGCTTGATAATTGGGGAGAAACAGGTCGCGATCCATTTAATGCAACACTCAAGGATGGGCGGATTTATGGGCTGGGGGCAGCAGATGTCAAGCTTGATTTTCTTTGTAAATTACATGCAGTAGAAAAATTTCGAGAAAAAAAGCTCCGAGCACCTATCTATTTGGTTGGTACGTGTGGCGAAGAAGTAGGTATGTTTGGTGCGCGGTACCTGATCCAGTCTTTTGCGCTCAACCCGCAGGCGGTCCTTGTAGGTGAACCAACAGAGTTGCGGATTGTGGCTGCTCATAAGGGCCTGAATATTTTTAAGGTTTCTCTCGAGTTTCAGATGATTGAGCGGGATGCTCGCGGATTTAATCGCAAAATTCATTTCTATGCATTTGGAAAGTCGGCACATAGTGCGTACCCTCATCTCGGTAATAATGCACTACTGGAGGCGCTCACGTTTCTGAAAAATGCTCGCAATGCTGGCTTTGAGATGCGATTCACTGATGTACAAGGTGGAGATACTGTCAATAAAGTTCCTGATCAGGCATCCTTTGAGTTTTATCTTGATTCTCATCAGTTTGAAGATTTTAAGCGCTTTTTTCGAGAAGCTATACGACATCAAGAGAAAGAAAAATCATTTCGCGTGGAACTAGGCGGCGTGGGAGATACAGGCGTGAAATTCTTGCCAGAAGAAATTTTTGAATGCCTTGTCCAAGTTGTTGATGTTTTTCGGCAGCTTGATCAATCACTTGCCGAGCGGCGCGATGAAGGTTTTGATCCACCTGTTTCAACGATGAATATCGGAAGGATCCATCAGCGGCTTGGAGGCGTTGATCTGTACTTTGATCTCAGATTGCTGCCAGATATCTCACCTGCGGATATTGAGAAGAAAATTCAGGAAGAGGTTGTCAAAGTGGCAGAAAAATATCAGCAAATGAATATTACAGCTTCACGTCAACGTATGAATCCAGGGTTTCAGATGTCAGAAGATAGCACGTTTGTCCATAGTGCTAAGAAAGCTGCCGAAGCAGTAGGTTTGGATCCCATGATTGCGAAAAAGGCAACATCCACTGAAGCCTCGCAGTATTTTCAAGCAGGGTACCCAGCGCTTGTCTTTGGAGCTGGATTGTCGCAAGGGAACAGTCATGGCCCGAATGAATGGAACAGTTTAGAGCAATTGCAAAAGGCGATTCTTTTTTACGAAAAAATGATTGAGGATATTTGTTTATGATACTTTTACGACCAGTGGAAGAGCGTGATTTGGATGCCATTGCAGAGTTTGGTGGGACGCCTGGGTTTATTAATCTGCCAGAAGATCCTGATTTGGTCCATGATCGCATTGTGCGATCGATACGATCGTTTGATACAAAGCACGCAGTTTTTTCTGATAACAAATTTGTTTTTGTTGCGGAAGATATAGGGACAAAAAAAATCATTGGAACATCGATGGTGGCAAGTCAGCATGGGACTCTTCAGTCTCCACATTTCTCTTTCCAAGTGGCTTCAGAGAGAACTTTCTCAGAGAGTATCAATACGGGCTTTATTCATGGCACTTTGGTGCTTCATACAGAAACAGATGGGCCATCTGAATTCGGGGGTCTTTTTGTGGATCCTCAGCACCGGAACACAGAGTATAAAGTCGGTCGGCAGCTTGCTTTCGTGACGTTCCTTTTTATGGGTTGCAATACAGATCGCTTTAAAACCGAGGTGCTTGCTGAATTAATGCCACCACTGAACAAAAAAGGTCAATCTCCCCTGTGGGAAGCCATTGGTCGTCGTTTTACGAATATGGATTATTGGGAGGCAGATGCGCTCTGCCAGCAAAACAAGGAGTTTATTTTCTCTCTTTTTCCATCAGGCAAAATTTACACAACATTTTTTTCAGCCGAGGCGCGCAATGCAATCGGCAAAGTCGGCCATGATACGCAATCTGTCCTCCATATGTTGAAAAAAATAGGGTTTACCTACCGCTCCGAGGTTGATCCTTTTGATGGAGGTCCGCATCTTCGGGCTGAGGTGAAGGCTATTACATGCATTCAGGCAATGCGGACTGCTGAAGTGCGTTGGGTCGATGCCGAGCCTGCTGGTGCACTCTCAGGGCTTATAAGCGCTTCTTATTCTTCTGCCTTTATGGTGAAAGCAGCCCTGCAGGATGGGCGGTTACTGTGTCATTCGCCTCTTGTGCAAGAACGTCTTGGGCACGGGAAGACAGTTACCTTTATGCCTTTTTATGGGAGTCTCGAATGATTCTGTCAAAAAAGATGCAAACAATTGGCGTATCGCCAACACTTGTGCTTAACGCTCGTGCCCAGGAAATGCGTGCACAGGGTAAGGATGTGATCAGTTTTGCCGTAGGTGAGCCGCACTATGGAACGCCACAGGTGATTGTTGATGCAGCTATCCGTGCACTCCAGCAAGGCCGGACACGGTATGGTGTCGCAGGTGGTGGTAGCAAGCTCCGTGCACTCATAGCTGAGAAATTGCGTGGAGATAATGGGCTTGTGTATGCACCTGAAGCTATCGTTGTTGGCATTGGTGCAAAGGAGATTTTGTTCCATACTTTGCTTGCGATGCTTAATCCTGGAGATGAAGTCATTGTGCCAGCCCCTTACTGGGTGAGTTATAGTGATCAGATTATTGCAGCTGGCGGCGTGCCTGTTGTCGTGCCGGGAACGTTCAGATGTGTGCCTGCAGCATTTGATGCTTATGTAACGCCAAAGACTGTAGCTTTGATCATCAATTCTCCCAATAACCCGACAGGATATGTC
>CAIUGE010000064.1 GCA_903898645.1 Oligoflexia bacterium
GAAGTAGTTCTACACATTCATGCAATGGTTCATTGCGCTATGACGGGACTAAGCGACCTCAGGAGGAAGATAATTCGACTCTTTGGCCCAACAGCGATGAAAATCTACCAAATTGCATAAAAGATCGGGGGAATGCGGGTTATAGGCACCGCCTGTATTAAAAAGGACATTACTATACTGAGCGTTTACAGTACCCGCCACCTGGGTACTAGACCCAGGGGGCCCAGAAGCAGCAAATGCCACATTCTGCGTGCGTATATAGCCTGCCACATCAAGACTATACCCAGGCGCCGTACTCCCAATACCAACATTGCCACCTGCAAAATTAATATTCGCACCATTGATAGCCCACGGCGCATTCGTAACATTTGACTGCAAGGTCGAAAAATTCGAATTGATCTGACTTGCCGAAATCGACCCACCTGCCGCAAACGTGTACGGCAAGGGACTAGGACTTGAGAGCGCAAAACTCGCTGTACTCAGGAAGAAAAAGCATATCCCTCGATTAAAAAAATTCAGTTGTCTCACAAACCCCATATGCACCCCCAGCTTTAGCTACCACAGATAGCATAAAAGCCAAAGGTGCTTTTTATTTTTTACGCTGCAGCACTATTTGACGAGTACATGCGCTCAATAATGTCTTTATAATGCTTCTCAATGATGTTTCGTTTCATTTTCAACGTGGGCGTCATCTCGCCTTTTTCTAAGGAAAAATCTTGCGCAAGGATGGTGAAGCGCTTGATCTGCTCAAAACTCGCAAGAGTTGCATTCAGCTTCTGAAGCTCTTTTTGTATCTCACGCACAATCTTCACATCTTCAATGACCAAACCTTGGGGCTCAACAGAAGCCAGGGTTTCTTCTGAAAGTGTGATCAGGGCTGAAAGAAACTTGCGCCCATCGCCAACTAAACAGACCTGGCCAATCAGGATTGACGCCTTCAGGCGCTCTTCAATAGGCACTGGCGCTATCATTTTGCCACCTGATGTTTTCATAATCTCTTTTTTGCGACCACGAATCGCCAGACACCCAAGGTCATCAATAACACCGAGATCACCTGTTGCTAACCAACCTTGCTCAACAAGCACTTCACGGGTATGCGCTTCATCATTCAGGTAGCCAAGAAAAATATTCCTTCCACGTGACCTAATCTCTCCCTCAGCTGTCAGCATGAGCTCTGTGCCTGGAAGCGCCTTACCGACCACACCAAGAGTGTCTGTACGAGGCGTCGTTGCGGTAATGACGCCAGTTGACTCTGTTTGACCATAGGCCTCATTGATCTCAATACCTATAGAACGGAACCACAGTTTGACATGATTAGGCAACACAGCTGCGCCTGACGCCACAAGGACTGCCTGATCAAGCCCCATCGCACGGCGTATAGGCATTATAACAAGCCTTTCCGCTATCTTCCACTGCGCCCAAAGAAGTGGTTTTGGAAACCGGTACTGCGCTTCACCCATTTCTCGACCTATACGAAACGCCCAATTCATAAGCGCTTTCTGGATAGGAGCGTCTATTTTGCGGATACGAAGCTCCACTTTCTCCATCATTTTTTCCCAAACACGGGGCACACAAAGAAGAATTGTCGGCCGGACCATGAGCAATTCCGTCGTCAGGTTTTCAAATTTTGAGCAGAAACTAACACTGTAACGAAGGACAATACCCCCACCAAGATTTTGTAGTTTTTCTGCGATGTGGCAAAGCGGTAAGAACGAAAAAAGCCTCATACCACCACGAGAAAGCTTCCATCTTTTTGCTACTTGCTCAACTGTGTAGGTCAAATTATCCAATGATAAAATAGCCCCCTTAGGCACGCCCGTCGTCCCTGATGTATAGATGATAAACGCTGCACCCCGAACGTCGACCTTTTCCAGATACCGCTCATACGTAGGGGCTGCCTCAGGCACGAGTGTATGACGCTCAGCAAGCTGCCGCCCTTCGGCCAAAGCATCCTCATAGCTGATTGCCTTGGGATGCACAACGCTACCATCAAAGCTGATAATAACGGCAATATCGTCTGGCAACGCTCCCTCTTCGAGCAGTTTTTCAAACATACCCTTGCCTTGAATACCTAAAAAACGAGATTTTGTATCTTTGAGGACATACTGCATATCGTGGGATGTACTATTCGGGTAGATACCTGCCGATGCCCCCCCGAGGAGCACACAGGCAAACTCAAAATGGACCCACGCCGGGCAATTGTATGAAAGGATCGTACCAATGTCATTTCGCGTCATGCCTCGAGATTCTAAAAAAAGCGCCAACCAGAGGATACGATTCTTATATTCTTCAGCTGAAATCTGCTTCCAGGCTCCAGAAGCATCACGGTACTCCTGAGCAACTGCAGTACCGTCTTCACGTGCCCAAGCATCTAATTGGTGCAATAAACTTGACATGGAATAAACTCCTTGAAAAAATTAGCCGCCCGGCTCATGACACCGCAGCTGTTAGTCAAATGCAAAAGAAAAAACATCTCATTCCTACTCATGATTAGCGAAGGATACAATATTACCCAGAATATCTCTACTGGTAGATATGACGCAATGCGTCTTTTCTTCAACAAGGAACCTCATACCTTTTTTGTCGACATTGCGCAAGAAAAGCTAAAACCTATACAAACCATGCAACGCATGGTAACTAGGACACATGGGAAAAAGATTAAGTACAAAGAA
>CAIUGE010000065.1 GCA_903898645.1 Oligoflexia bacterium
ATTTACTATCAAACCTGGAATACTCCAGGGGGAGCTACTTTTCAAACTTTAGCTTCAACTAGATTTGGGACATCCTCGTGCCGCACTTCCAATCCCGACTGTCCAGTACTATTTGTGACTTGATTCGGTCTACGAATGTCAAATGTTGGTTATTTTGTATGCATTTGCTAAATATAGTTCATTAATGTACCATTAAATAGAGGTGGTATTATGAATTTAGAAGTAGCAAGAAGTTTTTTTATGTGGTGCACAATGCTGAATTATAGTTTGCTCATTTTATGGTTTATGCTATATGTTTTTTCCTACAATTGTATGAAAAATATAATGGTAAAAGTCATAGGAAAAGTACCTTATTTTGATAGTCTAAACATCATAGGTATTTCATTTTATAAGATTGTTATTATTGTATTCAATTTAATTCCATGGATTGCTCTAACGATTATTCATTAAGAATATATTTTATTATTATATTTATAATCATCTGACATAGTGACTAAGGTATGCTGGCGTAATGAATAAAGATGTAGAAAGTCGTGTGCCAAAAATAAAAAGTAAAAAAGCTATTGCCAAGCGACACTATTTGTAAGAGTGATTGGTTGCTGATTTTTTTTGAGGCTTATCCGCATAGACCCCTTAGTTGAGATAGGTATTATTTGTGGGACAAGAGAGAAGGTGCTTGTTTTGTGGCGTCAATTTGAATTCGTTTCGAATCAAATTGACGCCATGCTATTTTTTACTACTTAAAAGCAGTGACGCCTGGAGTTCTGATGTCAAAATAGGTCTGAAAGATATTTTGTACCGTGCTATTAGGGGTTACTTGGGTCGCATTGGATGATGGTGATGGTATGCAGGTAGCAGCTGAAAGCGTTGAGCCATCTGCAGCAGAGGTGACGCCTGCGCAGGATGATAATCCTGGGGGTATGGCAAGATTGGAGTACCCTGTGACTGTTGCGAAGGTGAGTGATGCTGAGGTGTTGTCAAGAGTGAAGGAATTTGCCAGTGTTGTGCAATCTGCTACTTCTGAGGTGTCGAGCGTCAGTGTTGTGGCATCGATGCAAACATTAAATTTCTTGAATGTTGAGTCTGCCATGTCATAGATAGTACCATCTGCATAAATATAGCTACCGTTTGAGATCATGCGAAACCCAGCTCCAATTCTTGCGTCATAGCCTCCAGTTGAGGGTTGCATGTCTATCTGATTGGATGCCAGAAACATTTCAAAGGTTTTTGTTGTAGGAATAGCTTTGAAGCGTGTTATTTGTGTCTGATTACTGTTGCTAACAGGAAAAAATCCATAGAGCATCACATCAAGTGTTTCGGGAGTTGATTCCGATGTCGAGCCATAATTTGTGAGATTTGCTAGCTGGCAAAGCCACCTAATGTCAGAAATGTGTCTGATCCGAATTGACCGAGATTGGTGACTAGGGAATAGTCAGAGCCATTTTTACCAAACAGGATGCCTGATCCTAGTGCATTATCGGTGAAGGGTTCATAGCATTGTAAGTTTGGGAGGGTCAATGTGAGCATGGCATTGAGCGATGTAAGGTCGACTGTCCATGATTTTGGTGACGCAGTGAGGCATGGAATTGTCTGTTTGTTGCTTGATATTTGCGATGTAATGCCTGCCATGCGTGCGTCAATTGTTTGGATGAGGTTATTGAGGAAGCCGACATAGGAGCCTCCGCCTGTGCTATTCCATGTACCGGTAAACAGATTGCTAATAGCTGTTACGGCAATCGATGCTTGAGTGTTGCTGGGCGTTGTTACGTGATTTTTGACAGCTTGGATCTGGAGTGCGTTTGGTTGCAGGGATGCTGGCAGCGTTGCATTTATAATAGGTGCAATGGCGGGAAAACTGTAGCTAGATGTTTTGGATGCTGATGACCCGCATCCTGTTATTGCGATGCATATAAAAATATATTTCTTTTTCATGAGAATCTCCTGGGCTCATGGCCTTTGGTTAGTATTCAGAAATTTTTTTTATACGTCAAGGCATTTGTGGCAGATTAATATGCCCCCTGGTTTCAGCTAGCAAGTGCAACACGAAGCGGCTTGATGCTATGCGCTAATGAATTGGTCTTTGCGATTATCTAAAAGTAGCTAGCTGAGGTACGCTTGAATTAGTGAAAAACATGCCCAGGAGGCAATATGGCGTACACTCAGCTAGCAGAACCCGATCGTATACGTATAGGATTACTGAAGCAACAAGGAAAAACCCTCGAAGATATAGGAATAGTAGTTGGTAGAAATCGGTCAACTATTTCGCGCGAGCTCAGGCGAAACAACACTGGTCGCCAATACTCTTGCGAAAGAGCGCACAAGCTAGCCATCAAAAGAAAGTCGCAGGCAGCCTCGCAGGAGAGGATGCCCGAAGATGTAAAGGTACTGGTCATAGAAAAGACCCTTCTCCAGTGGAGCCCTGAACAAATCTCTAACCGTTTGGCCCTAGAGCATGACATGAAGGTCAGCCATGAGTATATCTATCAACTCATCTACAAGGATAAGGCGGCAGGCGGGTCATTGTTTCTGAATCTCAGATGGCAGAGATCGAAGCGCAAGAAACGCGCAGGCAGTAAAGACAGAAGAGGGCAGATCCCTAATAGGGTCAGCATTGAGCAAAGACCAACGATGATTGATGAGCGTAGTCGCCTAGGGGACACTGAAGGTGATCTCGTTCTAGGGGGACAAGAGGAAGGCAAAACGTGCACGCTTGTGGATCGGAAGTCTCGATTCACTGTGATTGAATACTTGGCATTCAAGACAGCAATAGAGACGGCCGAGGCACTTGAGAAAGCAATAGCGCGCTTTTTAACCATGGTTTGGAGCATTACCCTTGACAATGGAAAGGAATTCTCCCTACATGAGAAGATCACCGAGAAAACGGGCATTCCTATTTTTTTCGCGCACGCATACAGCTCGTACGAGCGCGGGACCAACGAGAATACAAACGGTCTGATTCGCCAGTATCTTCCGAAAGGGTATGATTTCAGCACAATTACTCGCAAACAGCTCGATCTTATAGAAGATCGTCTAAATAATAGACCGAGAAAAGTATTAGGCTATAGAACACCACTCGAAGTTCATACGGATGTAGAGATACAGTACTTCAAAATCGCATAGATCTGGTGTTCGTTAGCAAATATCAATCAATCCAGCTAAATCATTGAATTCGGCAGGGACATCTATATAAAAAAACTCCCTACCCTTCGCCAAAGATCTCCTCTCTTTCAGTGAGGAAGACGGGAAGAGAATTTTTCTCTTCCTTGGGAAAGGGGACTATGGTAGTCAGGTATTTAAATATTGACGTGTTGCACTTGCCATTTGAAGACAGGCCCAAAAAGGACCAGTAGTCCCATTGCATGATGCACCGTTCATGCAAATGGCAACAGCTCGACCGAGAAAAAAAGGAAGTCCCCAGTCGAAGGAGTTGGTGCTACCTTTGCTACCGAGTGTAGAAAAGACGCGGTTGCCTGTATTAATAAGGGTATCTGTATTGGTGATGATGAAAGAGATATTGTTATGAATCGATGCGTTGGTTGCTGAGATGGTGTTAGCTGTGGCTATAAAGTTGGTTTCTGGACAATAAAATCCAAGATAATCGGTGCATTCTGTTAGGTTCATGAGATTTGGGAAGGAAAGTGTGTTCGTGCCACTGTCAATGAAGCTGTTTGTCAGTGTGGTGCTACTAAAAACTGTTGTGAGGTTATAGTGTGCATTAGCGCCATAGATTGTCTTGTCAGAGAGTGAATTGTTGCTCTGGGTAGCAATACCAAAAATAAGCGTTCCTGTAGCAGATCCGGCTTCTGTGGTATCGTTAGCCCAGGATGTGAGGTCAAGAATAACACCTTGGTTATCAGTTGGAAGGAGCGAAACTGGATTTCGGATCTGGTCAGTGAGTGCGATGGTCGTGCCTACGCAGCTTGTTGCGCTGCAAGCGTAGTAGATATTGCTTTCAGCCGAATTGACACAAGCTGAGCCACAGTCCGTGACGCCAAGGCCAACGCCTAAGATACCGTTGAAGCCTGCGGCTTTGGGGTTACTTGGTGCGGAGGAGCAGACTGCTGGAATAGCTCCAAAGCTTGTATTAATGACCTGGATAGGTGTCTCAATAAGGGGTTCTTGTCCGAGCTGAATACTTGCAATTGCAACGCCGCCCCAGAGATTTGCGCTGCCGAAATGAGCACATTCCCCAATAAAGTTGGTTCCATTTTTTTTTGGTAATAGTCCTTGGCAGAGATTGTTTTGGAGTGCATGAGAAAAGATGCGGAGCCCATAGCTGCCTGTATCAATGAGAATGTTGTTCACGACTTGGCACTGGGTTGTGCCTGGAATGCAGAGAGTGATGGATGTGCATGGAATATTGAGGTTATTTCTGCAGATAGAAGATTTACCAATATCAAAAGTGAGTTCATTGCTGCCTGCTGCACTTGGTGTCACGAAGCCCGTTGAAGAAAGTGTTTTCGTGCAGTAACTTATAGTTGAAGAATTTGTGGTTTGGTTTTTGCTACTGCATGCCGCTAGAAGTAGTATTAATAGGCCCATAAGGGGCCTGTACTTGAGCCACATGTTGCACCGTCAATACAGACGGCAATTTTCTTCCCTAAGAAAAAGGGAAGGCCCCAGTCAAATTGGGTTCCTTGGCCACCTAGGTTATTGAAAACATAGTTCGACTGAGCAAAGAGCGTCGTTTCACTAGTGATGGTGAATGATGCAGTGCTTGATATTGAGGAAACAGGCGAAATATTTTCAGCAGTTGCAATGTAGTCGCTTATTGGGCAGTAAAATCCACTTTGGTTAGCGCAGGAAATGAGTCCTGATTGGATTGGTAAGAAATAGGCGTTGGATCCGCTATCGATAAAGCTGGTGATGGTAGTGCCAGCTAAAGCTGTTTGAATATCGTAGTTTGCATCTGTTCTATAGATAGTTTTTCCTGCAATCGTATTATTGATGGCAGTATTGATGCCAAAAACAAGGTTCCCTGTAATGCTAGCAGCTCCGAGCCTGCCTGAATTCCAGGAGGTGAGATCCATGATAACACCTTGATTATCTTTGGGTAAAAGTGCTACAGGATTTTGTACCTGGCTACCTGGAGTAAGTGTTGTTTCTGTACATGTTGATCCAGAACAAGTGAAGTAGTAGCCATACCCTGTGCTCGTTGCACAGGCGCTGCCACAATCAGCAACACCGAGGCCGACGCCGAGGATGCCATTAAAGCCTGCTGCGGATGGAGTTTGAGGTACTGAACCGCAGCTTGATGGGACGCTTGCGAAACTTGCATTAATGATCTGAATGGGGACAGAAATGACAGGTTCTTGGGCGAGCTGAATGTCTGCTGTGGCGACGGCTCCCCAAAGCGAGACGCTACCAAATTGAGCGCATTCGCCAATAGTGCTTGTATTGATCTTGCTGGGTGTCAGGCTTTGGCAGATATTTTTCTGAAGGACGCTGGAAAAGATACGAAGCCCATAGCTCCCTGTGTCAACGAGGATATTGTCGACTGTTTGGCATTGAGATGTTCCTGGAATGCAGACAGTGACAGATGTGCAGGGCACATTGGCTGTGCTATTGCAGACAGAGGAGATGCCGATATCAAATTGGAGGACGTTATAGCCTGTGGAGCCTGTTACTGCTGGTGCAATAAAACTTGTGGTCGATAGTGCATCTGTACAAAAAGCGGTAGTTCCTGCTGCTTGGGTTGATGATGATTTACTGCATGCAGCAAGGATAAGGATCCATAGATACCTCATTGTAACTCACTGATAGCAACTGGCATGCTGTTTGGGAGATAGGCTCTTCCTTGGACGTGGCCCATATGGCCAAATTTTTCTACAATGACGTTGGTGCTTATTGTGATTCTGGTAGCTGCACTTCGACGATGTTCTGTCTGAGTATCAGCAGTATTTACTTCATTAAGGTAGATGGATGTAATCTCGGCCATGTCTGGATGGCTGACTCCAGACCAGGTAATGGCAAAAACATTGCCGCTTGCATCTGTATATTCACGGATTGTGTGGGCATTCTTGACTATTTCAGTCATACTGTATGGTGCGTTTGAGGCATTGCGGATATGCTGGGCTTTGTGGTCACCTAGTTTTGCGTGGACAATAGCACTAAGAAGTATGAATATATACATACTTTTACGCTAACAAGAAACATTACAAATCGATAGTATAAAGATACACAACGCCGCCAAAAAAAGATTCCATACTGACTGATTTAAAAATACCGAGCTGCTTGGCAAAAGCAATAAAGGTCTCGCCAGACATAAATCGTGCGGATGATTCATGGAGGTACGTGTAGGCTGCCTGATTGCGGCTGATAAGACCACCGATGCGTGGTAGAAGACTTTTGCTAAAAATGCCATAGATGGTGCGCCAGAGGGCGCTGCTGGGTTGCCCAAATTCGAGCACAAGGATGCGTCTTTTGGTGACGCGGGCCAGTTCTCGTAAGGCTTTTTCTGGATTCTCAACATTACGAATGCCAAATGCAATGGATGCAATATCAAAGGTTTTAGATGCAAAGGAGAGTGCTGTGACATCTTCTTCCAAGAAGGTAATACGGGAATTGGATGCTTTTTTGCGCGCTTCATCAAGCATGGGTGCACAAAAATCCGTCGCAGTAATGGTGGCAGTTGGCATAGTGCGTTCAAATAAAAAGGCGATATCGCCTGTACCTGTTGCACAATCAAGTACATGATCCTCGGGACGAAGGGCACTTTTTTCGACAAGTCTTTTTTTCCAGCGCATATGGATACCTAAGGAAAGGAAGGTATTGGCGCTATCATACGTCCGGCTAATGCGTCCAAACATGGACCGAATAGATTCAGCGTGGGGCATGGAACTCCTTACAGACACGTGCAAGAGTGTGTAGTTGTGGCACAAGATTCTGGAATGTGCCAAGATCGAGCGTCTGCTCTTTATCGGAAAGAGCTGTTTCAGGTTGGGGGTGGATTTCGATAATGACCCCATTTGCACCGGCTGCGACGGCAGCTCGGCTCATAACAGGTACAAATTCTGCAATCCCTGTTCCATGACTAGGGTCAACAATGACAGGGAGGTTTGAGCGTTTTTGTAAATAGGGTACAGCAGAAAGGTCGAGGGTATTGCGCATAGCTTTCTCAAACGTTCGGATACCTCGTTCGCAGAAAATAACCTGGGTATTGCCGCCTTGGAAGATGTAGGATGCAGCTGCTAGCATCTCGTCGAGGAAGGCTGCGAAGCCTCTCTTCAGAAGGACAGGTTTAGGTTGTTTCCCGAGTTCCTTGAGTAATTCAAAATTATGCATATTTCTAGTGCCGACCTGGTAAACGTCCAAAAATGGATCGAGGGTCTCTATTTGTCTTACATCGGTGATCTCACAGACAAAAGGGAGATCTACTTCCTGGCAGACGCTATGCGCGATTTCTAGACCCTCCTGCCCAAGCCCTTGGAATGCATGTGGGTGAGTGCGCATCTTGTAGGCGCCGCCTCGCATTGCATTCCCTCCTGCTGCTTTCACAGCCTGCGCAGTGCTGAGAAAGACCTCGAAAGATTCAATGGAGCAGGGTCCTGCTATGATGGTGAGTTCGCCTTGCTGCATGCGAGCAAAA
This sequence comes from Oligoflexia bacterium, assembly GCA_903898645.1. Taxonomy (GTDB): domain Bacteria; phylum Bdellovibrionota; class UBA1018; order UBA1018; family UBA1018; genus CAIUGE01. The sequence continues at coordinate 7,589 of CAIUGE010000065.1, forward strand.
ATATTCTTTTCCTTGCCAGGTACCATGGACCTAAGGTAGCGCACATAGAAGATGATTGTCTATAAAGACCTTACGCGAGGCGCCGTACTGCAGGTTGGCGAGGATTGTTTTGCACTCTATACAGGCCAAGGAGATTGCTATGAGATCTACGCGCCTGACTTCTTTCTTAAAGAATCTTGTACTTTGACCTATGAGCACCGCATTTTTTTGACTCGAATGCAACTTCTGGAGTTGTTTCCAGCATGTATTGAGACCGTTTCATGGCTGTGCAATGAGGATCTTTTCCGTGAGCGGTTTGAGGCATTCTACCGTCTTATTGAGCAGGGCGTCATCCAAAAAGGGGTACCGTATGTGCAGCAATATGCACCGCTTATTCACCGTCCTGAGCGCCTTTTTGGGAATGTTTTGCGTCGTGCGGATCCAAGTCTTTATCTGTATGGTTTTTGGCAGTCAGGTGAGGGCATGTTGGGTGCAACGCCTGAGCTTTTTTGTGATAGATCGAGCAAATGGGTCCAAACCCAGGCCATCGCTGGGACAGCTTCAGAGCCATCTGGTCTTATGAGACCTAAGGAGCGTTATGAGCACCAGCTTGTAGTGGATGATATTTTAGGCCGTTTGGGGCCGTTTGGGCCTTGTTCTTTTTCTCAGCCTGAAGTGCGCGCTTTTGGGCAACTCTACCACCTAGCAAGCGATATTACCTGTGAAGCTGGTATCCCAGTAGACGTTCTGATGCAGACGCTCCATCCAACAGCAGCACTTGGCTCTTACCCTCATTCTTGGGATATCTTGCGTGCCCAGACGCTTCTTGAGGAGCGGGGGCGTTTTGGGGCGCCCTTTGGGTCGGCTGAGCGACTTTATGTTGCTATCCGTAATATTCAATGGAATGACCAAAGAATGGTACTTTCGGCTGGATGCGGTATTGTGCAGCAAAGCGATTATGCGTCTGAGCTTCATGAAGTAAGGCTCAAGCTGAGAGCTATTGCGCAAATTTTGGGAGTTTTCGAATGACTGTTGATGCTATCTATGCACGTTTGTATGAACAAGGGGTTCGGTGCGTGTGTCTTTGTCCTGGAGCAAGAAATGCAGCATTTGTTAAAAAATTGCCAAAAACTATGGAGTCTATCAATTTTTTTGAAGAGCGCTCGGCAGGATTTTTTGCCCTTGGCCGTATCCAGCAAACAAAAAAACCAGTCGCTGTGATCATAACTTCAGGCACGGCTGTTGGGGAGCTCCTGCCTGCTGTGATGGAGGCATACTATGCAATGCTCCCCCTTATTGTCGTTTCAGCTGATAGGCCAAAACGTTTTCGTGGGTCTGGGTCACCCCAGGTAGCAGAGCAAGAAGGAATTTTTGGATTTTTTGCTGAGACGTATGAGGCTGACTGGGTGCTTGATAATCGGCCTATCCATATCAATGTTTTTTTAGAAGATCCTATTCCGAGGCCTCCTCTTCTTGAGGTCACTGAGCGTGCAGGGCATTACCCTCTTTGCCTTCTTGGAGCTCTTGATGCCAATGAATATGCAAGATTACGAGCTGTGTTACCACGCGATGTTCCACTGCTTGCTGAATCTCTGTCGGGATTTTGGGACACATCCCTCCAGGAGATACGTCTTTTGGACAGGCTCCGAGAGGCAGCGTATCCTGTTGATTGTATCTATCGATTTGGAGGACTCCCAACAAGCAGGCTATGGCGTGACCTTGAATCCTTTGATATCCCTGTGATCAGTTGGACAAAACTGCCCTTTCCGGGGCTTGCTCGGCCATCAGTGCGCTATGATCTGAGCTGTGAGACATTTCTTGAGCTGCTTGATAAGCGCAATCGACTTGACCTATCGTTTTTTGATCGTGATGCGGAGCTTAAGAACAGTCTGCATGCTCTGCTCGAGCGATTTCCTGCCTCGGAACCAGCGCTTATGAAGCGTGCTGCAGAAGCGCTGGTGACAAAAGAAGGTTCAGTTTTTTTAGGGAATTCATTACCTATCCGGATTTTTGATCTTGTCTGCTCACATGTGCAGGCAAAACGTTTTTATGCTTCTCGTGGTCTGAGTGGGATTGATGGGCAGCTTTCGACATTTCTTGGTACTCTTGATGGTTCGTCATGTATCGGTTTTTTTGGTGATTTAACAGCACTTTATGATCTTGCTGCTCCTTGGGTGATGAGTCAGGTGAAGGCGCCTTTTGTGATCTGTATTATGAATAATCATGGTGGCCGCATCTTTGATCGTCTTTTCCATGGAGATGCTAGGTTCCAAAATGAGCACAATTTTGATTTTTCTGGATGGGCAGAAATGTTTGGTATGCGGTATGTCAAAATTGATGGTGCAGCAGCAATCATTGCTGAGCAAGCGCAGGTCTATGAGCTCGTGCCTGACTACACGCAGACGCAGGCTTTTTGGGAGGCCTATGACAGATTCTAATGTACACATTCTGCATGGCTTTTTAGGTTCATCGCTTATGATGCGTGAAGCTTTCTGCGGGCTGGCGCTTAACGCCACGTACTATGATTTATGTGAAGAGCATACCGGCTCGGTGCGTCTTCAGGGTGCAACACTGCAAGAATTTGCTCAAGGTGTGCGGCCTGGGGGATATCTTTTTGGCTACTCTCTTGGTGGGCGTATTGCAATGCAGGCATATGCTGCAGCGCCTGGGCGATGGAAAGGGCTTATTGTCTGTGGTTCACGATTCGGGCTCGTTTCAGGGCATATCCAGCGTATCCAGCAGGATGAAGCATGGGCTTGTCGCTTTGAAGGTAGCGAGCCATGGGAGGATGTTCTGGGATCGTGGAATGCACAGTCTCTGTTTCAAGGTGCTGCCATGCCTGAGAGCATGCAGCCTGATCAGAACTACCGTCAGCGGTATGCAGAGATTTTACGTGGCTGTTCTCTTGGGCGGCAGCCTGATATGAGTCATCTTTTCCAGCGTCACGTGCTCTTTCTTTCTAATGAGCACCATGATAAAGCCGTGGTTATTCCTGGTACACACCGATTTTTATGGGAAACAGTTAGTTGGCATTCAATCGTCCGTCATTGGATACAAAAGGAGTTATGAAATGTGGCATCAACAACCATGTGGTCGAACATTTACAGATATTTCTCTGGTACGCACAGAGGATGGGATTGCAAAAATCACTATTGAGCGTCCCCATGTACGAAATGCCTTTAGGCCGGAAACAGTCATGGAGCTTATTGAGGCGTTTGACTGGTGCCGTGATGAGGCGTCTATTGGTGTTGTGATTCTTACTGGGCGCGGTGATGAGGCGTTTTGTTCTGGAGGAGATCAAAAAGTGCGTGGTGAGGGAGGCTATATCGGAGGAGATGGGCGTGCTCGTCTTAATGTGCTTGATCTACAAAAGAGGATTCGTTCTTTACCAAAGCCTGTCATCGCTATGGTTGCAGGCTATGCAGTCGGTGGGGGTCATGTGCTCCATATCGTGTGTGATTTGACAATCGCGGCAGATAATGCTCGTTTTGGTCAGACAGGTCCAAAAGTAGGCTCTTTTGATGGTGGTTTTGGTAGTAGTTATCTTGCACGTATTGTGGGGCAGAAAAAAGCGCGTGAGATTTGGTTTCTTTGTCGACAATACTCAGCACATGAGGCGCTTGACATGGGGCTTGTCAATCATGTTGTGCCTTTGTCTGAGCTTGAGCAGGTGACAGTCAGTTGGTGTCAGGAGATTCTTAAGCATTCACCTTTAGCTCTTCGTTGCCTTAAATCATCCTTGAATGCCGACTGCGATGGTCAGATGGGTCTTGTGGATTTAGCAGGCAATGCGACATTGCTGTACTATTTAACGGAAGAGGCGCAGGAGGGGAAGAATGCATACTTGGAAAAAAGAGTTCCAGATTTTAGTCAATTTCCGAGGTTGCCTTGATTTGGGTTCAGGCCGCAAGGTTGCGTACATTAGGTGCGAGTATTGTTCCTATCATGGTGGGCGCATCGTTAGGGTTTAAGCAAACGCATGTCGTCCATAGTTCTTACGTTTTTTTTGTTATACTGAGCGCTTTGGGAATCCAAATTGGTACCAATTATATCAATGATGCAGCAGATTTTATGCGTGGCGCTGATACGAAAGAACGCCTAGGTCCTGCGCGTATTTCTCAACGTGGGTTGGTGGCGCCTCACGTGGTGATGTGGGCAGGATTTTTGATGTTCTTCTGTGCTGCACTTTTTGCTATCCCTCTTGTCCTTCACCGTCCATGGATCATTCTTGTTGGGCTTGGGTCAATTCTTGCGGGTTATGCTTATACAGCAGGGCCTTATCCTTTGGCCTATCTCGGACTGGGAGAGCTTTTTGTTGTGCTTTTTTTTGGACATATTGCAGTTGCAGGGACTGCCTATGTTGTGGCAGATGCTGCATTTTTTAATCCTTACCTCCATATTGTTGGGTTTGAAATTGGTCTCCTTGCAAGTCTCTTGATTGGTATCAATAATGTCAGAGATGCTGAGACAGATCGAGTTGCTCATAAAAAAACGCTTGCTGTGCGTTTTGGGACCACGCGCATGCGGCAGGTGATGATTTTGTCTAGCGTTGTACCATTTATGATTCATAGCTTTATCATGCCTTCTCTGTGGATTTTGCCACCGCTTATAGCATCCGGTGCACTTATAAGACGGCTTTGGAAAGAAGAGCCCTCTGCAAAATATAATGAACTTTTGATGGAGGCAGGCATGCTTCAGCTGAGTGCTGGTGTTTGTATGTCCTTGGGTTTTCTTCAATGAGAATGCTTGCTGCGCCCTACCAGCTTAAATCCCGCGCAGCTGCCTTCGATCGCTTTGAGTCACGCGGGCGTCTTGTTGCAGTTTTTTTTGGTGATGCGGTTGGTTTTGCACCTATTCATGGGCCTGGCTCTTATGATCAGCTGCAAGTCATGTTGCGTTATGCGCGGATAGATGCTCTTGCTCGCGCTCGCGGAGAATCACTGAGGCGCGAGGTGCCGCAGTCGCATACATTGCTTGGAGTGCTTGCTGATAGTGCTCATTGGCCAGAAGGTAAGTGTGTGAAGATAAAAATTGGGCGTCATTGGGCTACTGAGTGCAAACTGCTTGAGCGTGCTTGCTCGCGGTATGAGCGCTTACGGTTGGATGCTAACAGTCTGTTTACTCAAGATACATTTATGGACCTTTGGCGTATTCTTGAGCCATTTGCACCAAAAATAGATTTTATTGAAGATCCTGTGCCTTATCATCCAGAAAATTGGCGGGCAATTGAGCAGCTGGGGGTAAGGCTTGCCTATGATGGGCTTTCACCCCCGTCAAGTATTGGGTATAGTGTGCAGGTCATTAAGCCTGCTTTAGGTCATTTTAAACCTTTGTGGCCTGGCAAAACCTATGTTGTCACAAGCTATGCGGATTCCTTTTATGGTGAGCAGATGGCGATTTATGATGCTGCCTATTATAAGCAAATGTATCCAGAGCTTATTTTTGAAATGCCGGGCATGAGTGCCCAGCAAATCTGGGATGAGGATACTTCTTCTTCAGAGCCTGGATTTGGTGCCTGGCCTGTACTGAGCGGACTTTTTGAGGAGTTTTCGTATGGAGATAGTGCTTCATCCTCGCATGCCGGATAGTGAGCTGATCAAGAAGCGTATTTCCTTAGCGCTTGCTGATTTTTCAGATCATGTTGTTTTTTTATCTTCAGGTAGTGTGAAGCAAAAAGCGATTGCCCTGAGTCGTGAGGCGCTTCTTGCTTCAGCGCGCACCATGGTTGATGTTCTTGGTATGGACTCTCGGTCTCGTGTTCTGCACATTTTGCCTGAGTTCCATGTCGGGGGCTATGCAGTACCGCTTCGTGCAAAGATTGCTGGTGCCGAGATTGTTAAAAGTCCGTGGCCAATCATCCCTGCCGGCATTACGCATCTATCACTTGTGCCAACCCAGCTTTATGATCTTGTGCGAGCTGGTATCAAACCACCTACATCCTTAAAGAATGCACTTATTGGAGGCGGTGCTCTGAGTCCTCAGCTTGAGTCTCAGGCTTCCGCACTTGGATGGCCACTACTTATTTCCTATGGTATGACGGAAGCTGCATCGACTGTTGCGCTTCGAACAGACGTCGGTTTTGAAATGTTGTCCCATTTAGAGTGCAGAGAAAATGGTGGGCGATTAGAGCTTCGTGGTCCATCAATTTGTACGGCGATATGGGATTTTGACACCTTAATTTTTGAACGCAAATCCTCCAAAGATTGGTTTATGACCGATGACTGTGTCGATCTCCATGGCAGAGTTTTTGAACTTTTTGGGCGTCACCACCTTGTGCTTAAAATCTGTGGTGAGCTTGTGCATCTTGGGCGGCTACGGCTGCAGTATGAAGAATTTGGACATCTGCTCGCCTTGCCGCACGAGCGTCGAGGGTATGAGCTCATCCTGCTGATTGAAAAAACGCACTTTCATGAAAGTATGCTGGCAGCGATCGACTCGTTGCCGGTATTGCCGTTTGAGCGTGTCCGGAAGGTGTATCTGATCGATACATTGCCTCGTTCGTCATTAGGGAAGGTGCTTGATCAGCAATGTCTCGGTTTGCTGGATGAGGGTTCCAGTATTGTTCTGGGGCATAAAGGTTGAAGGTTCTGTGGTCTGTGCCTATTCACTTGCGATGGAATGATGTCTTTTTTGTGAGACAATTTCAGAGATTATATCTTTTGCTGCTTGAGATGCCTCGGCGTCAGAAGATTGGTTCGTGCTAGCGTAACGCAGTAAATTTATCAAGGGGCTATATTCTGAATCGTTTTTAAATATTTCAAATGCCGCATTAGTCCAGTCGTCATTCAGTAGGCCCAATGTATGTTTTGATTTAGCTAGGCGCATTTCTCTTACATATTCTTGATAAGCCGGTCTTATTTTTGGCTCTTCTGGATGTTTTATGTCAAACCATGTGTACTCTGCTTTATCTTTGTACATTTTTGCTGCCATCATCATCAAAAAGTGATCGAATTTTTCTGCATCTGTTATTGTTGATTGATTTCCTGCTAATGAAAACACGTCGAATGTCGGGTGATTTTGTTTTAATTCTTCCTCTAAGCTGGTTGCCGTAATAGCAAGACTCCTGATCTCTTTGGTCTTCCTTTGACGTGCTTCTATATACTGATTTAAGTAATATTTAGTGTCACAAATAGTTGCTCCGCTGAAGGCAAGGTCAACTATTAAGTTTTTTTCACGTCCATCTGATTCAGCATCAACTGGAAGAAGTTTGTCGAAATGTTGATACAGTTTTTCTTCTTCTTCGCTAGTGAGTGGTTTATGCCTGCTTCTGTATTGAAAATTTGTCAATGGGATATTTCGAACTAGAGTATTTTTTTCTGTTTGAAGATATGCCATAATAGGGACAGGTGACCTTCCAATACCTAAATACATATAGTGATCAATTGGGTTATGTGTCTAAAATATATTGTGCGATGCGCTCGACACTCTCGAACTCTTTCTTTCCAATTTCAGCAAATGCAAGTGTCGTAATAAAAAATAGGTATGCAGCAGCGCTGCGTCGCATAATGCAAAATGCCAGACTCATCTGTCGGATTCCCTTTTCGGTGTATTTATGGCCAAAATTATTCTGCAATAAAAACTTAAAAGATAAGTGGATGCGGTGTGGTGATTCCTGGTCCCTGTCTCACCATTGTTGTGAGTCTGGCGTGGCAAGTTGGTTTTCCGGTAGAGAGTTCCTTGATGCTGATAGACCAAACATGGAGCGTCTTGCCAATGCGGAGAGGCTCGGCGCGTCCTAAGACGAAACCTTCTGAGACGGAGGAAAGGTGTGATGCATTCACTTCGATGCCAAAAATCTGGGCATTTTGTGTGCCAACAACAAGGCGAGAAGCAATACTCCCAAGTGATTCAGCGAGGACGACAGAAGCTCCGCCGTGCAGTATGCCTGCGGGTTGTCGTGAGCGGTCGTCAACAGGCATGGTTGCTTCAATAAAGTTAGTGCCAATGGCTGTGAAGACTATGCCAAGGGACGTGTGGATGGACTGACGATGCGCATCATTAAGTTCATCGAGGGAGATTTTTTTTTGAAAGATCGGGTTCATAGTTTGGTTATGAGTGAAGGCTGGGAAAAAAGATAGTCTTTTTTCCCAGCCACCAATTTATTCGACTTTAAGGATAGGTTTTTTGCCTGCAATATCAAGTAGAGATTTTAGGATCAGGCGTTCTTTTTTCGAGCGTGGGCGTGATTCGGTAAATGGGATACGGATCAGCTGAGAAGCTGCTGATGCAGTTGGGTTTGTAGGTGCGGGTGCAGTCGCTGCTGCAGCTGCGGATGTCGATAAATCAATAAAGACTCCTATGCCAGTCGTTTTAGACGTTGAGCCAAAGAACATTCCTGCAAGCATAGATACTTGGCCAAATGTTGCTGGTGCAAAAATATTGGCTCCTGGTGCGGACAGCCCTGCTGTGTCTAATGCTGCAAATGGTATTGCAATACCGAGGACACTTAAATTTGAACCAAACATATAGTAGATTGTAGCGCCTGTTGCCTCTACAGGTACTGCAACTACTCCTGTGAGTGTTGCATTTTCAGGGAGAGTAATGGGGAGTGGTGCATTGTTTGGTAGAAGAGCATGGGTTGTTGGAAGTTTAATGACGTTGGTGAGATCGAGTGCAACAGTGACTGTGCCTGAGTTATTGGCAGCTGACGGCAGAGAAGGTGCTATGGTTAGTTGTGCGAGCGTTTTTGTTGAATCAGTGGGGGACGTTATTGGTAGATTGATTCCTGAAAGCTGGAATGTACTTGTCTTGAGTGTTAGTTGTGCGCTTATCCAATTGTCATTATTTTGTTGGTAGGAAGTCAGGTTGGCGCGACTTACAACGGACTCAACGGGGATGCGGTAGCCACAGGCGGAAAGGCCTGTAAATAACGCAATTGAAAAAACTGTTTTCATCTTCATAGTATTCTCCTTGTATAAAAAACATATATCACTCTTATGCAATCGTATTTTTTTATGAATAACTATAGTCGAACATTGATGCACTGTGGCACATCTTTTGCATAATGGTCCTCGTGGGAATGCGAGGTTCTGTGAAATATAATGAATCTTTTTTTTTGGGACGTTTTTTGCGCGTATGGGTATCAGATACAACCTACAAACAGGCTCGTATGCTTGATCAATTTAGTCGATATGAGAATACGTCATATTTTTGGGGTCGAGATACTCTTCTTTTGAAGACAAATATTAGATCGGTGAAAAGTATGGAAAAATACAAGGTGCTTTTAGCGATGGGGAGATCAAAAAAAATGTGATAGCATATGACTATGCGGTGTGCATGTGTCATTTTTTTTGTCGCTTGTTCGGTATCGCAAAACACTCAAAGTAATTTTGCTGTCGCTATGACCTCGTTGCCGCTTTTGGGCTATACAGGGACGAGTATGACGCCATCTTTGACGTATAAAGTTTACCAGTTGGGTGCTGGGCTTAATCTCTATAAAGATTTTGTTGATTCTATCGTAGTCAGTGCTTTTACTAAATCAGATTGTACAGGTGCAGCAGCAGGTGTGCTGACTGGTGGGTCGAGTATTGCGTTTACAAATGGTGTGGTGAGTTTTTCCGATCTCCAGTACACGCCAGTCCGTCTTGAAGAGAACGTGTATCTGAAAGGTACATTGAGTAAGCATGTGCTCTCAATTTGTAGCGAGAGTGTCTCTGTTTTGCAGCATTTTTCTCATGGTGTCCTGACAAGTGGTAGTCTTGGTGCAAATAATCTTACAAATGCAGCTGTTGTTGATACAGGGTCAAGTGTTGCTGTGAGTTCAGATGGCGCTTTCATTGTTGCTGGCAAAAGTAAAAAAGCAGATGGCGGTTATGCTTTGGCTGTATGGCGCATATTGCAAAATGGCTCCCTCGATTCGAATTTTGGGACCTCGGGCGTGGCTCTTGTCTCCACTGGTGCAGGTGCAGTGCCGGTGGTTAATACGCCTCAAGCTCTCGCCATTGGCAGTGATGACTCTATCGTTGTTGTCGGTGCGAGCAAGAACGCTGCAGGAGGTACGCAGACTGGTATCTGGAAGCTCACTTCAAGCGGCATACTGGATGCTTCTTTTGGAGTCAGTGGATTTTTGACTGTGACAGTCACAGCCAGTCCCCCTGTCAATGACAATTTGACGGCGGTGATTTTTGATGCATCTGGCAATGTTTTGGCAGGTGGCACCAGTCGAAATACTACAGGCGGCATTGAAGCTATAGCACTTCGTCTTGCATCTGGTGCTTTGGATACAAGCTTTGCTGAAAATGGCATATTTGCTTATGGTGGAGCAGGAGCAGCAGGCGCACTTGGTGCATCTGAACTCGATACTGTCACAGCTTTACAGTTGGATAGTGCTGGGCGGATCCTCCTTGCAGGATCCAGTAAAGATATATCGACGCATAGGCAATTTGCACTTTGGCGACTCCAACCATCAGGGAATTTGGATGGTACCTTTGCGACTTTTGGCGTCTTAACAGGCTCGACGGGTACTTTGGATCAAGTCTATGGTATGGCGCAGTCTGGTACAACCGTCATGCTTGCAGGTTCTAGTCAGTCGGGAGCGAGCACCTTGATGTCGATTTGGGTAGTGCAAGGGGCAGTGGCCACACAGGTGACATTTGCTCAAAGTGCAGCAGGCGCAGCAACGACAAACGATTACGCGAGTGCCATCGCGTACGATACAAAATTGAAACAATTTGTTATTGCAGGCACCAGTCAGAATAGTTCAGCAAAAACACAACTTGCACTTTGGTTTGTTAATGCAACAGGAAACCCTGTTACGTCTTTGGTTCCTTCTGGTTTTATTGTGGGATCAGCCTACGGTGCTATTGGTGGCATGACGGAAGCGAGCGTCACTGATAAGGCTGCAGGTCTTGTGATCGACAGTATGGGTACGTATATCGTTACTGGTAGTAGCTTGGATTCGTATGGTGGTCAATTGATGGCAACATGGAGATACCTACCTCTTGGTGTTCTGGATTATTAGTTGTATCAGCGCATTTGCCATCACGGACCTCTCTTCTATTGAGGGTATGCCGGTTATTGTATTGCCGGGACATGTTATTGATACCCTTATTTATCCTGTAGGGATTGGCATGCGCCACCGGGCCTATGAGCCTGCTCATATAACTGACGTGCCTTGGGGCTGGAGTGCAGGGATTGCTGTAACAGCATGGCGACCGATAGGGGTAGGAGACGCTATTCAGGCAGTGGCTTCAATTACGTCAACAAGTGCATCTGGAGAGGCTCCTGTTATCCCTGTTATTCCATCAGCCACACTCCATGTACGAAAAAGTATCACTCCACATTTTGAGCTTGGAGCCTCGTTGCTCCCTATACCTGCAGCTGTGCCCTATGTTAGCGGGTACTTGGCTGGTGCTGATGCAACATGGATGCTTTATGAGCCAGCACCTGATATTGAATTGCCTTACGTTGCATTGCGGGGGGTGTATTCCCAAAACAAGCTTAGTATTGATTATAAAGGACAGGCACTCGTAACCATTCTGTCTGTCACAACAGGTGTGGAGTTGCTTGCATCAAAGCCTTTGTTGGGAGCTGAGCCGTATGTGGGACTCGCTTTTATGCTCGCCCGGGGGAGTCTGTTAGCTCAAATTGCGGTGCCTGCCTCGCCAGCCCCAGCCCCAGTCATTGCGCCCATCTCTCTTATGCAAACTGGGATGGCTCGCAGCTTGACGCTTTTTGCTGGGATTAAGTTACGGACGCCTTCATTGCTTGGTTTGAAATTAGCACTCACCCTCGAGGGAGCATATGACCCAGCAGGTGCGCACACTATTGGACTTAAGCTTGGGGCTGTATACTGATGTTAAAGAGGTGCGACGAGCTCGCCGGTAAAATGATCATTCGTATCGCATTGCATTTGGGTGCCTGGACTCACGGTTGACCATACTTTACCTCCGGCAGGCAGCGGCGTTATTCCCTCTGCGCAGAGATGTCCAGTGTATGCTTGTGAGCCAACATCGATGTAGGCAATAGTGCCTGAGCCTGTGTACGAGGAAGTTTGCAGATATGGATTATTTAGTGAACCAGTCCCAGAGTATCCGGCATTATTGGCGGTAACAAAAATAGATCCGTACGAACCATTATACCTGGCACACAATGAAAAACGATAGATTCCAGCGATAGGTGCGGTGAATGTGCCTCCGCTGAAAATAGAACTATTTGGATAGGTGTAGGCTGTTAGAGTGAGACAATTCGTTGTTGGTGAGCTAATGACATTGGTGCTTGTATTGTGTATGCCAAATGCGACCATGGTATGCCGCACGTAGCCTGCGACATCCAATGTGTAGCTAGGTGCTGTTGAGCCAATCCCTACTGAGCCGATGGGGTAGTTGATATTTGATCCAATTGTTGTCCATTGGCTGCTTGTTGTTGTGCTTATTGCGCTCGCCAATACGCTGAAGTTGCCGTTCATTTGCGATGCAGAGATAGGGTTGCCTGCGCTAAATGTTGGGTAGGGTAATGTTACTGACGTCGCCCAGCAGGGCATGATGGAGCATAAGAAGAGTGTCGTGTGTGAGTGGTTTATTCTTTTTATC
>CAIUGE010000066.1 GCA_903898645.1 Oligoflexia bacterium
AAAGCCAATGCAAGAGGATTTAGGAATTTTGAAAATTATCGGATAGCTATTCTTTTTTATTGCGGAAAAATGGAAATGATGCCTTAGAGGTTATGCACAGAAAAGCCCGAAGAGCCATTGAGTAAAGATCGAGCAACCTCTTGACGTCCTATCTGCAGTCCTTCTTGATGTCCTTCCTGTAGTCCTTCTTGACGTCCTTCTTGATGTCCTTCTTGCAGTCCTTCTTGACGTCCTTCTTGATGTCCTATCTGCAGTCCTTCCTGAAGTGCTTTTTCGCGAGCTCGGGCCGCATAATGATCAGCTAATGTTGGCATGATTTTTTCCTCCACTAAAAATGTGGTTTTTTCTAGTGCGCTTGAGTCGATTATTGGCGCAGTAACCAAGTGGCTCGTTTTGAGACAAAAGTGTCGATCAGGATTATTATTACTCGGCACTAAGGTGACTGAGTCATGCTACGTTGAAGTTCCTCTATCTGCTCAAGAGGCAGATGAGTTACTTCGGCAATCATCTGCAATGACATATTGCCTTTATTGAGTAAAGATCGAGCAACCTCTTGATGTCCTATCTGCAGTCCTTCTTGGCGTCCTTCTTGCAGTCCTTCTTGACGTCCTTCTTGACGTCCTTCTTGATGTCCTATCTGTAGTCCTTCCTGAAGTGCTTTTTCGCGAGCTCGGGCCGCATAATGATCAGCTAATGTTGGCATGATTTTTTTCTCCACTAAAAATGTGTTTTTTTCTAATTCTTTTTCTAATACGCTCGAGTCGGTTATTGGCGCAGTAACTACCATGTATCTCACGATATCGTCAATATACTGCTTCTTCGTATCTGGAGACATATCGGTCCGGGCCACAAGATCAATTATACGAGAAAACTCCTTCGCGTATGGACCAAAATCTTTGCACCTTGAGAGCTTGTTTGAAAACTCAAGTAGGCCCGTAATCTTATGGGTTGCGATCTGTTCGATTGACATTGTTCCAATATTAAACAGAAGCATATCCATATTGAAAATTTCTCTGGCCAATCGAGGATTCCTGAATAAATCAAAGAAACTTAACGGCTGCACGTACGCTTTGTTGTCACTATCATGGTAATAGACCATGGGCAAAACAAGAGGGTAGTGATCATCTTCGGGCATTTGATCAGCATGACGATTCATGGTTGCAAGTGAATACTGCCATAGCCGCATCGGCATTCTGCGCATAGGTGCCGATTGATGCTCGATTACCAAATAAATATATATAGGGATATCATCATTGGTCATTGCTTGATAAATAATATCCGACTCTTTTTCCTTGAGCGCTTCATTCAAAAAATTTGATGAACAAAGCGCAAGGGTCTGCACATTGATGATTGCGAGGAGATGAGGTGGCAAATGGTTCTGAAAAAAACTCCGAGCCACCTCGATCAATGAAAGAGATTTGCGAAAAATGCGATCATGAGGATTTTTTGGTAAATTCATCTCATCCGTCATTCTTGGAATAGTACTCAAAGAAAACAAAAAAGTCAATGCTTCGCTCGCGACCTAGATCTTTTGAGACCCGCTGCTCGAGTTAAGGGTTGCGTGCCAATACTAGAAGCTGCACGTACGGTAGTTCCTAGAGCGCAGCTGGAAATTGGTTTCTGCGATTGCTTTGACTTCTTGCTCATTTGTTTTTATCTCCGGTAGTTTTTCGCGCATACTCGCCTCGCCGTAATAGCCCTAGATAATTGTTGATATCTGCGGATATTTTTTCCCAGGAGAGAGATTTTTTATTTATGTCATTTTTAAAAAATCAGACTTTTTTTATCCTTGTCTCCATCAAACACTACCATTCGACACGTTGCGTCTAATCTAGATAAAGTCATCGAGCAAGGTGCACATTGCCGTTTCTTCCTTCCATGTTTGAGTTAGATTATGCTAGTCGAAGCGAATGAGAGACTTTGAACAACGTAAGCGTGATCATTTGGCCTTAGCTCTCGACGCATCGCATCAGTCCGTCAATTCTTTTGATGCCTATGAGCTCATGCATCATGCTCTCCCAGAGCACAATTTCGATCAGCTCAGCTTGGCTATCCAGAGTCTGGGTAAACAAAGACCTACCCCGTTTGTCATCACAGGTATGACAGCCGGCCATGATGCTGCAGTGCCGTTCAATAAGGCGTTAGCTGAGGCATGTGCACGTCGTGGGTGGGCGTTTGGGTTCGGTTCCCAGCGGAAGCAAATTGATGCATCTGACAAAGCAGTCGGGGACCTGCGAGATACGTTTCCCACCTTAGAGCTTTTTGGAAACATAGGTCTTAGTCAGGTGATGCATAAAAACCAAATTGTGCAGTTAGCGCAAGGCATGGATGCATTTGTGATCCATATCAATCCTTTGCAGGAGGTCTTGCAGGAAGAAGGTACTCCACATTTTGCAGGGTGGTATGAGGCATTAGCTGCATTGATTGACGCTATGCCGTGTCCTGTGATTGTGAAGGAAACGGGATGCGGGTTTTCTGAAAAGCCTTTGAAGAGACTTGAGTCCTTAGGGATAATGGCCATCGATGTGGCAGGTGTAGGTGGGACCCATTGGGGGCGTATTGAAGGAGCTCGCGCTTTAGGTCTCAGGAAACAAGCGGCTGAGACTTTTAAGAATTGGGGTGTCTCGACACCCGCGTCTATTGCATTAGGCAAAAAGCACACAACAAAAGAGATTTGGGGTTCGGGTGGTATACGTTCCGGATTGGATGCTGCTAAAGCCCTTGCATTGGGTGCAACGCGTGTGGGGTATGCGCGGTCTGCGCTCATTGCGTACCAGGCAGGAAAATTAGATGCATGGATGGAGTTGCAGGAATTTGAGCTCAAAGTAGCTCTCTTCTGTACGAATAGTCGTGTGCCCCAGGATCTGATTCATGCATAATTTTCATAAACTGCCCTTTCGCGATCGTCAGGCAATGCTTAAGCAATCAGCTCAGTTGTCAGATGAGGAGATGCAGGCGCTCCAAGGAGAGGGGTTTGACAAGATTGCACCTTTTTTGATTGAGAATACAGTGGGGATTTTTAGTTTACCTTTAGCTATTGCAACAAACTGTGTGATTGATGGGTGTTCGCGAAATATTCCTATGGTTGTCGAAGAGAGCTCGATTGTTGCAGCACTTTCGGCAACAGCTAAATGGGTGCATCGATTTGGAACGATCACAACATCAGTGCATGGGGAGCTGATTGTTGGGCAGATTCATCTGCCAAATGGTGCTGGGAGTAAAGGTGTTTTA
Organism: Oligoflexia bacterium; assembly: GCA_903898645.1. Taxonomy (GTDB): domain Bacteria; phylum Bdellovibrionota; class UBA1018; order UBA1018; family UBA1018; genus CAIUGE01. The sequence continues at coordinate 3,232 of CAIUGE010000066.1, forward strand.
GAATCCCATGCCGATGCTTTGGTTGCCTATGCAAATGAGGTATACCCAAGTTTTGCGCGTCACAATGGGGGAGTAGTCGCATTCCAGGTGCGCCAATTAGGTGTCCACGCTGTCTGTCATGTTTTAGCAAACAGTGCTGACGCTATGGGTGCCAATGGCATAACTCAAATTTGTGAGCTCCTTGCAGCACGCATTGCTTCTATGGGTATTCATACGGGCATCTCTATTGTCTCCAACTATACAGATCAGAAAATCGTTCGCGCAACTTGTCAGGTGCAGATGGATGATTCTGCTCACGCTATTATTGAGGCAGCAGAGTTTGCTCAGATGGATGTCTACCGTGCGGTGACTCATAACAAGGGGATTAGTAACGGCATTGATCCACTTTTGATCGCCACAGGCAATGACTGGCGAGCTGCTGAAGCTGCCATGCATGCCTATGCGGCTCGTAGTGGGTCCTATCAGCCCCTATCTCAGTATAGTTATCAAGATGGCTATCTGATTGGGGCGCTTGAGATTCCTTTATCACTTGGGACAGTAGGAGGCATGACAGCATTGCATCCCGCAGCCAAAGTGGCTCTTAAAATACTAGGTGTACAGCATGCCTCAGAGTTATCCAGAATCTGCGCGGCAGTTGGGCTCCTTCAAAATCTTGCAGCTTTGAGGGCATTGACGTCAACTGGCATCATCAAAGGGCACATGAAGCTCCATGCGACTAATATTGCACTTGCTGCAGGAGCATTGCCTCATCAAATGGAGTTTTTAGTAACGCAGTTGCATGAAGCACTGCTGCAGAAAAAACCAATCAGTGTGAGTCTTGCTCAAAGGTTACTGAGGTGAGTTGTCCTGGCAAAGCCTTTTTCTTTGGAGAATATGCAGCTCTCGTTGGAGCGCCCTCTCTCGTTGTTGCTCTTGAGCCACGCTTTACGCTTGGCCACGGCAGGCCCTTAGGTCACCATGGGCCTATTGGGAAACTGCGTGCTGTGTTGGGTGACCCGCCTTGGTTGCATGACTGTCTTTTCTTTGATCCCTACCAAGGTGCTGGTGGTTTTGGTGCATCAGGTGCTGAGGCACTTCTGGTTGCGCGCCAAGCAGGGATACAAAACTGGCCAGCACTGATTGAAGCTATTAAAGATGGAAGTGGGGCCGACATGTATGCGCAGCTTCATGGAGGTGCCTGGCACAACGGCCAGCAACAGTGGGAGCGTTTTGCTTCCTACAAACTCCGTCTCTATGGTGTGAGTCATTTAGGTCGTAAGGTCAAAACACATGAACATCTCTCGCAGTTTGACAGAAGCCTTCTCGGGCCTATTAAAAAAGTGATGCAAAGTATGGAAGAAGCTTTTTTTTCTGGCAGTCGGGCACAACTTGGGTCAACCATGATGCATGCGGGAGATACGCTCATGGAGTTAGGGCTCGAGTGTGAGCAGATGCATGCAGACAGACTTTTTTTTCAAAGTCTACCCGGTGTCTTAGGTACCAAAGGAGCAGGGGCTATGCAGTCTGATGCTCTGTGGGTCCTTTCTGACACTTCTGTTGACGAAGAAGCGCGTCAACGAGGGTTTCGTCTTTTTGATCTTTCTTATCAAAAAGGTATTTTATGATTGAAGTTACTGCTCCCTCCAATATTGCGCTTATCAAGTACATGGGGAAGCAAGATGCAGATCTGAGATTGCCTACCAACCCCTCTCTCTCAATGACTTTGGATAGCCTCTCAACAACGGTCAAGCTCTGGCCTCATGAGACCTTCCAGATGGCCTATGGTGAGCAAAGGGCTCATAAGCATTATGTGCGTATCCAGCAAGATGCCAGGCGTCTTTTAGCTGACTACAGCATGGCGTGTCGCATACCTCCAGGCTGCGCTCTTGAAGTGCAGAGCACATTTCCTGCGTCAGCTGGGATTGCATCCAGTGCTTCCAGCTTTGCTGCTATGACAACTGCATTTCTCAAATACTGGAGCCAAGATGATGCCCAATTCCTCACTGCATGGGAGTTGCCTCAGTTTAAAGAACGGATTGCCCAGCTCGCGCGCCTTGGTTCAGGCAGCGCATGCCGGAGTTTTTTTGGTCCATTTGCGTCCTGGGATGGTGAGCATGTTTCGAGCGTATCAACACAGCTTGAGCTGATTCATTGTGTTGTGCTTATTCATACCGAAGAAAAAAAAGTATCCAGTGCTGAAGCACATACCCGTATTCATTCTTCTCCCCTCTGGCATGGACGACCTGACCGAGCTCGTGCTCGGTTTGACACATCTCTTAAAGCGCTTATGCAAAATGACTTCCCAACGCTTATCCATGAAGCGTGGCAGGATTTTTGGGACATGCATTCTCTCTTTCATACTGCTGATCCCTGGTGGACCTATTTTGAGCCTGGCACGATCCAATTGCTCAAAACACTCTTTGGTTGCGGTTTTCTTGTCACGCTTGATGCAGGACCTAATATCCACATCATTGCATTGCGCCAAGACACGGAAAAGCTTCAAGCCCTTTTACATCCACACAAAGTGCTATGGGACAAACCATCATCTGGAGTGCGTTTTGGTCTATAAAGTCTACGGCAAATGGGTTTTGGCAGGTGAGCACACAGTCCTTACTGGTGGGCGCGCTCTCGCGCTTCCCTATACCCTTGGAGTTTTAGCACTCACCCATGATCCGCATGGAGAACCTTCATCGCTCTATGGCCTGGTCTCAGATGCTATCCGTATGGGCATGCATCCCCAAGGCTCCTACGCGCTCCAAAGCTCGATTCCACTCGGTGCAGGTCTCGGCTCGTCTGCTGCTCTCTGTGTTGCCTTTACACGCTCCCTTGGGGCTCAAGACGTCCTTGCAACTGCAACGCAGTTTGAGCACCGCTTCCATGGTACCAGCAGCGGCATGGATGTTGCTGCGACCTACTATGGCAGACCTATCCTCTTTAGCATGCAGCACGGTGCGCGTCCCCAGAATGTACCATTTCGCTTCACCTTTCATGACACAGGTCTGCGTGCTGAAACAAAAAACGCAATTGAGCAAGTACGTTCCAAAGCATCTCGTGATCTCACTCACATGATGGAATCAGCTGTGAGTCTTGCTGAGAAAGCCTGTGAGCGACGTGCCTATCCCGACCTGATTGAATCCATGAATCTTTCCTATCATGTATTTGAGCATTGGGGATTGATTCCGGATGTCATTGCGACCAAGCGGAAAGCCCTGTTACGGCAGGGAGCACTCGCTGTACGGCTAACAGGTGCTGGTTTAGGTGGGGTGCTTGTGGCTTTAGAGGAAGTCGCAGACGAGTCCTGCGGCGTCCATAAGAAGACCTGCGCCTGCAAGGACGTTGTTGAGTTCATCGCCTGATTTGAAGCCGTCCTTAGTTTGATTGGCAATAGTCCAGGCCAGGTCAGCAGCATCAAGTGCGCCTGACACAACGTTGCATGTTACGTCTGCTGCAAAATTAAGTCCTCCCGTAGCGCATGTAGCCATGCACGTCGCTGCCCCTGCAAGGTCAAGTGCCAAAAATGCATTATCTGCATCAATAGCGTTCCCTGGCCTAATATACTCCTGGTATTGATGGCATTTGGTTGCAAGTTGGCCTGTGGGGGCAGCTGCAGCATCTACCTTCTCACATGTGAGCTTACATTTTGAAAGATCTGATGCGTCATCAGCAAAGGCATTGATTGCAAGTGCGCACAGGAAGATCCACATAGTTCTCTTACGGCACAATACATTATGGCATTAATAATGTCGCTTTTGGCACACGTGCAAAGAAAGCATCATATGCCCGATGCATTATTGATGAAATACGTTTTCTTATGCATACTCATATGTCTCGCCCATACGGCCAGTGCCGCTGAAGCAACGCAGGACTCCGGCGTAACGCATGATCAGGCGAGCCTTGTAGGCACATTGACGAATTTTTTCAGGGATTACTGGATAGCCTCAAAGCGATACTTCAATTGGGATCGCTTGGCTGCTCAAACTGGACGCACTGTAGATGACCTCAAGGATGCTGCTAGCAAAAAGGCATCTTGGATAACGGAGCTATCGTGGTTCAAGAATGGCGGAGAGACTGCAAGCAAACTGAGGGCTGATTTAAAGTATAACCAGCTTCGACTAGCGGCTAACGAAAAATTAATAGAAAATTTAACTACTAAAATGCAAGGGCAAGGGCTCTCTTTAATAGAGAAGGCATTGTTAGTCGGGGACTTGCGTCAAGCACGAAAGGTGGAGCAAAGTATTAAAGATGAGATTCATAGAAGTCAGAATGCTCTGCCGCAAACAAAAGTTGACATAGGAGGGGGGCTGGCTTCAGGAGACAAGGATGTGCTCATTGCAGTGGAAAAAAAAATTAAAGATACAGAAGAAGCATTAAATCTGGCTCAAACAAAAGCAAAGTTAGAAATTTTAAATTTAAATAAAGAATTAGTTGCGAATTCAAGAAAGATTGCTAGCATTAATGCTACTTTAGAAAATCTTCAATCAGAAATAACAAAAAGCTCGAACATCTTGCAAAGAGATTTTGAAACGGGAAGTGATAAGTCTTTTATTGCAGAGCATCAAAAAATATTACAAGCAGAAAAAACACTACAAGATCTTAAGCTTAGAGATGCGAACAAAGAAGATGGTCGTTTGAAGGGACGCATAGATAGTCTTAAAAAACAGCAGTCGGAAGCAATTAGACAATTAGCAGAAACAACATTTATAAAAGAAGAACTAGTGAAAGCGAGAGCAAGTAACGCGCAAGAGGTGGCAAAAGAAGCAAAATTTGAAAAATACAAAAAAATGGTATCTGAAGCAGATGCGTTGATGCTAAAAAAGGTAAAGCAGACAGAAAATATTGATACAATAACGAAAGCAATGAAAGAGATAGATATTCTAGAAGCCAAGAAAAATAGCTTGCAGTCTGACTTAAAGGGTTTGAGAGAATTAAAAAATACAAGCACGCTCCGGGTTGAAGCAAAAAAAGCCATAACAGAAGTTGATGCTGAGTTGGTAAAAGCCAAGAAAGCTTTAGCAGCAGCGAATAATATGCAAAAAAAAATAGAAACAGAACTGGGAGAAGTGATTTCTGAACTCAAGAAGCATCAAAAAGATGTAGGTGAATTTTCTTCAGAATTATCAAAAGAAGCCAAAGTAACTACAGAGGTTGGTACTGGTGATAGTATTTTTTATAGATTTTATAAACGTGCAGAGGCTGCTGTTGGTTATCTTTTTGGTAACAAAAAGAATCCGGCAACGGGTGGTGTAGGTGAAGTAAATGACATACCAAAAGATAATATAGATGACTTAGCGAAAAAAGGAGACGTGAGAGCAACAGTGATAGCAAAAGAATTAGAAATAAAAGCAAAAGTGGCGGCGTTAGAGGCGGAATTAACAGCAGGCAAGGCAGAAGCAGATGCGGCGGTAGCACAAGTAAAAGCAGAGAAGGCAAAGAAAGCTGAGGAAAAGGCAGCAGCAAAGGCAAGCAAGGCAGAAGCATCAGCAACAAGTGAAATGGCTTCAGTAGCAGCACGAAAGACTGCAGATCAAGCAAAAACAGATGCAGAAAAGATAGAGAATATTGCAAAACAAGCAAGGGAAAATGCAAACCAAGCAGGTGCGGAATCAGTAGCAGCAAGCAAAAAAGCAAGGGAGATAGAAGCAACGGTTAAAGAAGCAAATGCGCCGCCACCGACAACCGAAGAGCTAGCCGAAAGACGAGCAGTAATGGAAGAGGCTGATAAGTTTCAAAAAAAAATTCAAAATTCATCAATCGATGATATATTGAATGAATTGAAAGTTCAACTTGATGAAAATCAAAAAATGATAAACGTAGATCCAAAAGCTAATAGTGCAGAGGGGAAAAGCAAAGCAGCTGTTGGTTCTAAAGTGGACATGTTGTTGAAGGAATATGAGACAAAAATTAGTGGTCACATTGATTTGTTAAAAACAAAAAGCGCACAGGCCATTTTCCGTAACAAAATACAAGGCCTAACGAGTGTTCGTGGTGTCAGTCAGGATATGGCAGATGTTGTTTTGCTGGCTGTGCATCGGCAGGTACAAGCGACAGTGGAGAAGATAAATGCTAAGCTACAGGGTCCTGAGCCTCTTGCTAAATATGCCAGCGCAATTGCAGACAATGCTGAAGAGGGGGTGAAGGTTTTGCGGGAGGACTTAGCGGCCGCTCGAACTCAGTTGAGAGCGATGGGCGTGAAAACATCAGAGGCCATTAAAGTACAGACAAAGATAATAGAGATGCAGCAAGTTTTAGGGCAGGCAGAAGGACAGGCAAAGCAACTAAGACTTAAAAGTGAGAAAGCAAACGAGGTACTTGCAAAATATCTAGCAGCTCAATCTGCAGGAAAAAGCGTAGCTGCCGACGTTTCGAGCATAGCTGTGGGGCCTGCATTACCGTCACATGCAGCTGAAGCTGCGACGCCACGGCTCCTCCTGCTAGGTTCAGAAACGGGCTCAGCTGCAGCCGTAGGGTTAGTTGCAGAGTTGCCACGTGAAGCAGTACAACCTGCAGGAGGTTCGCTCAGATCCACCAAGAAGCTCGACAAAGCAATAGCAACAAATAACAAGTTGAAACAGCATATCGATGTAGTGGCGGGCATAGTTGCTGACAAAAAGAAAGCAGTACGCAACACTTCGCGGGCTGTAGTCGATGTAGGCGTACAAAAACAAGCCGCAACATTAAGCATGTCGGACGCACATGAACAACAGAGAGTAGCTGATGTGCAGTTGAGCGACGCACAGAAAAAAGTTGCCGACGTAAACGTTGAAAGGCGCGGCCTGCTGGCAGAGCGGGCAGACGCCCACGCGAAGGTTCTTGCAGCACAGGCCGAACACGATAGCACGCAAAAAAGCAAGTCAACAGTAGTGGAGTTATCTGCGAAGGAGCTAACCAAGGCTGAAAAAGCAGTCCGGACTGCAGAAGCTGATAAGAGCAGACTGGATGCAGAGGTTCGTGACCTTACCGAAAAGATAGCAAAGGCAGAGGGGCAATTAAAGGCAATTGATGCCCCTATAAGCGTTAAGGGTAATGGCAGCAAGGTAGCGGAGGTGAGAAGTGCACATATGATAGGAGATAGAGCGCGCGTGATAGTTGCGAATGCTGGTACTGATGAGCCGCTAGTACCAGCGAGAGAGGCAGTGCTTAAGGCCAACATCCTTTTGGCAGAACAAGATGTACAAGAAGCACAACGTGCAGTGACTAAGATCCAGAGCAGCTACCACAGAAGCACTCGCAAGCTGATAGGTGATACAGGAGGATTGAAGACAGCAAATGAGACTTTAGTGCAGGCACAGCGTAGATTAGCGGCTAATCAGTCCGCCTTGGAGCAGTACGGTAATAGAGATAAACTCATGACTCAGATAAACCGGGACAAGCGCAGTCTGGCGACAGCACAAAACGCATTAACTGCCGCCAGTCAAGATGTTGTCAAAGCACAGGCGCATGTTACTGATACCACACAAGAGATCGCGAGGAGCACTGCACTGTCCACTGCTGCTGACGCAGCTATCCAGGCGGCCGGGCAGAAGGTGAGCGCTGCTACACGCGAATTAGCAGCTATCGATGAAAAGGTTCAATCGAATATACAGGAGTTAACAAATGCCAGCGAAGCCGTAACAGCTGCCGAAAAAGCACAAGCTCAAGCCACTGCAGCCGTCAAGAGTGCCTCGGAAGGTGTTACGGATGTCACAGGGCGTGCAGCGAAGATTGTGGGGCAGTTTGATACGGCTTCGCGGGCTTTGCAGAAGATTGAGGCTGTTTCTGTCCAGTTGCAAGAGCTGAAGGGCGCGTCCGATATGAAGGTCGGTCAACTGCAGGCTCACGTTGCGGCACAGACGCCAGTCACTCAAGGTGCAGCTGTATCCCAAGAGTCGCTTGGCGCCCTACCCGCACCCGAAACAGTAGCTGATGAAAGTTCGGCCAGAGGCATAGGGGTCGGCGCTGAAGATTCGCTCAGACTCACAGAGGGCGACCCGTCTGTCAACAAACAAGAAGTCGGAGCCGCAGCCGAAGCCGGAGCCGGAGCCGCAGCCGCAGCTGGCTTAGCAAAAGACGCTAAACCTGCCGAGTCACGCACTATGGTGAAAGTCTTTACGAACGTGTTTATGGCGGTTCCAAAGGGCCTTTATCATGCTCCAGGAGTGGTGGCAGGAGTTGCAAAAGCTGCCTGGGAGGGGGTGCAGGGGGGGGCAGGAATGGTTTACCATGCTGCTTGGACTAGAGATGCTGCTAAATTTGCTACAGCTAAGGGGAAGTTTTGTGCTCCTAGGCCTTGGGCGGAGAAGGCTGCGGCGAAGGAGGGTGCGCAGGCAACAGATAAGGTTGTCGGTAAAGCGGCTGAGGAGGGAGCAGAGAAGGCTGCTACTGAAAGTAGTTGGATTATGAAGGGTCTTTCTCATGCGTTGCCATGTCTCCAGTCTGCCATGCTTACTATGCAGGCCGCATTCAGGGCAGTTGATGCTAATGCTTTGAAGGAATCTCAGAAGCAGGCTTGTGCGGCTATTTTGGATTTAGGTACTCCTGATAAGAAAGCGGCTATTGAGACTCGTGCTGTTGATGCTGCTAGGCAAAATGCTATTGCTGCTGCTACTGATCTTGGGCTATCTGCTGGAGCTATTGCTGCTGCGGGTGATGCTGCTGCTCTGGCTATTGCGCAGGGGAAGACTCCTGATCAGGCTGCTGTTGACGGCGCTGCTGCTGCTACTAGTTTTAAACCTGTTTTGACGAACGCAGTGGGTGTTTCTCAGGTTGTTTCGAGCACAGCACTTGATGCTGTGGCTCAGGCTTATGCGAATGGTTTGCAGGGAAAGTCTGCTGCAATAGCTTCCCCATCTGAGCTGGCGCTTATGAACATTCCTGGTGGGGCTCAGGTGATTTTCGATAATTTGGGGATGACGCCTGAACAGATTATACGTTCTGTGAATACCAAAGGGCTGGGCGCGACTCTTATGAGTATGGGAGAGGGCGAGGAGCCTGAGATAGCCAAGAAGTTTGGGGCGCTTGCTGAGGCAGCTAAGCAGGATGCAGCTTTTATTGCAAGAATACTGCATGTGCCAAGGCCGTTGTCTACTTTGTCAGGGGGTATTGCTCAGGAGATCGTTGATACGCCTGAAATAAGGAGAGAGGTCGCTTCTGCTTTGGATCCAAATGATGAGCTGCATCGTGTTGAGAAGCAGGTGACGATTTTTCAGATTGTTTCAGAAAGGATCCAGAAGTCGAGGGATTTAGTTTCGGCTTTGGATTGGGTTGTGCCACTGAATAGGGCTTTGAGTCAGGCCTACCAGAAATAGGAAAAATGGTGTATCAATGCCTTTTCGGAAGGAGGTGATGTTGTGCCAGGTATTGTAATACGTGAAGGAGACTCATTTGAGTCTGCGTTGAAGAAGTTTAAAAAGCAGTGCGAGAAGGCAGGTATTTTGTCTGAAGTACGCAAGAGAGAAGCGTACGAGAAGCCTTCTGTGAAGAGAAAGAAGAAGGCTGCTGCTGCGAAGAAGAGATTAGTGAAAAAAGGATCGCGTCCCGTGAAGGAGCGCGTTTAAAAAAGGGAGGGGGCTTCGGCCCCCTTTTGGTTCTATATGAAACATAAAGTTACTGATGACATGAAGCGGTGCATGAAATCTGGGGACAAAGAGACTCTTTCTTTTGCGAGGAACTTGCATGCAAGTATACGGAAAAAAGAAATTGATGATCGGGTGGATCTTGATGACGCAGGGGTGATTAAGCTTGTGCAGACTTCGGCAAAGCAGAGACAAGATTCTATTGAGCAGTTTCGTGCTGGGAATAGGCTTGATTTGGTTGCGAAGGAAGAAGCTGAGCTCAAGTACTTGCAGCAATTTCTGCCAGAGCAGATGGGTGATGAGGAATTACGGGCATTGGTTGTGAGGATTGCGGGAACTGAGACTGATGCTGGGCGATTGATGCGGCCTGTTTTGGCTGAGATTGCTGGGCGTGCTGATGCTCGGCGGGTGAGTACTTTTGTGCGGGAGCATTGCGATAACGCAAAACGTCACTGAGCAGATCAAAGCTCAAGTTAATATTTTAGATATCGTGCAGGAGCACGTGGTGCTTCGGAAACAAGGCTCTCACTATGTAGGGCTTTGTCCTTTTCATGCCGAACGGTCTCCATCTTTTACTGTGAGTGAAAATAAACAGTTTTTTCACTGTTTTGGGTGCAAAAAAGGTGGAGACGTTATTGAGTTCTGCCGGTTGATTGAAGGCTCGAGTTTCCCTGAGGTGATTCGAGATTTGGCAGACAAGGCTCGTATTGCTTTACCAAAGAGCTTTGGGCAGCATGATGACCAGGGGAAAAAGCATATAGCATTTCGAGTCCATCGTTTTGTGAGTGCTGTGTACCATCAGGCTTTTTGGAAGTCCGTAGGATTTGAGTACTGTAAGGAGAGGGGGCTTGAGGAGGAGACCCTCAAGCTGTTCTATGTGGGGTTTGGGGGAGATGCTGCCCAGAAGCTGGAGGAGACAGCAGCTCCATGGGGTGTGGCTCTTGATCTTGGTGTTGTGAGGCAAAATCAGGATGTTTTCCGGCAGAGAGTCTGCTTTCCGATCATGGACATGCGTGGACGTGTATGTGGATTTGGGGCACGTGCATTAGGGGATGAGAAGCCTAAATATATCAATTCGCGGGAGTCGATGCTTTTTGTGAAGTCAAAAGTCCTTTATGGAGTGTACCAGGCACAAAAAGAGATCAGGCATTCGGGTGTGGCAATTGTTGTTGAGGGCTATGTTGATGTGCTTATGATGCACCAGTATGGATTTGGGGGTACTGTCGCTACATGCGGGACCTCATTGACGAAGGAGCATGTGGGCGTGCTCTCGCAGTTGGCGTCACTCAAGGTGATTATGCTTTTTGATGGGGATGAGGCTGGTGTGCGAGCTATGGAGCGTGCCATGGAAGTAGGTTTGGGGGCTGGTTGTGTGCTTTATGGAGCCTATTTGCCTCAAGGTGCTGATCCGGATACGTTTTTACGTGAACAGGGCGCTCCAGCTATGCAGGTCCTTATAGATGGGGCAATGCCTTTAGTGGATAGTATGATCGCACGTCTTTTGGGTGAGGCAAAGCACGCCGAGGATCAAGCGCGTGCATTGCGTAAGATTAGTGTATGGCTCAACTTGCTGGATGATGTAGGGCGAAGAGTACGACTTGCATGGATGAAGAAGGAAATTAAGGTTGAGTTAGGTGTGCCAGGGCCTTCAAAGCCAAAAGTGCAAAAAAAAGCACTTCCTATGACGCCAAGAGCGTTGCAAGACGATGCACTTTTGGTTGCAGGATTGGCAGGCAAGGGTGGTAAGGTGCTTGAGAAGGTGCGGGAGTCTTTAGGCTGTGGGTGGAGGGAGCTCTTTGCCTCAGCTGAAGTGAAGGATTGTGCAGCATCTCCTTACCAGGAGATGGCTGCATGTGTGGAGCAAAAGTACGGGGAACAACCAGTTGCTAGTCTTGTGCGAGAGTCTGTGCTACGAGTATACTGTGAGGCTGATTGGGATGCATGCCGAAGTATTATGATCCAGCGATTTCGCGGGATGTGGGCACGGAAGATGCATACACTGCTGGCAGAGATCGAAAATGCCGAGCAAGGGCAGCAGTATGAGCTTCAGGCACATTTGTTTCAGGAACTAGTTGACGTAAAAAAAAAAGTAAGCGAGTTTGAACTGTTAGTATGATTAAAGACGGCCAAAATTCTCAGAATCAGGATCTCTCAAAGAATAAGGAGATCCGTAAGCTCCTCGATATGGGTGTCCAGCGCGGCTACCTCACATATGAGGAAGTCAATGAGCTCATGCCTCCAGAGGTGATCACACCTGAGGCAATTGATGAGGTCATGAATTTACTTCAAGAAACTGAAATTGAAGTCATCGACATATCAAAAAGACCAAAAGATTCAGATGATGAAGAAGAGAGAGAAGATCTGCCACTAGGAGCGCCTGCTGAGGGTGAAGAAAGTGAAGTTGTGCAGGTCAGCGAACTTGCGCGTGGCGCGGATCCAGTTAAACTTTATCTGAAGAAGATGGGGAGCGTCTCTCTTCTGACGCGTGAGGGCGAAGTCGAGATCGCGAAGCGTATTGAAGAGGGTGAAGTGGAGATTCTTCGGGCTCTTCTAGCGTCCCGGTTGGGCACACTTGCTATTGTTGAGCTTGGAGAGCGATTAGCGTCAGCGCGGACAAAGGTCAAAGATGTGATCCGTGGGGTTGATGAAGAGATCTCCGTTGATGACGAGAAAAAATATTTAGATAAAGTGCTGGCTGCAATTGAGAAGGTACGCATTCTTGTTGCACATCAAGAAGAGTCATTGAAATCGAAAGAAGTGCAGAGCTTACGCGAAAAAGAGAGCATGGTTGAAGAGGCTTTCAAAGACATTGCGTTTAACAGAAAAACAATCAATTTTCTGGCAAATTCCATCAAAAGCCTTTGGCAGCGTGGGCGAGATCTTTTAGATGAGCGAAGGCGCGTCTACGATTTTCTTGGTGTTCAGAATGCTGGTGTGATGAAAGCCTTGGCGAAGCGGCATGATGTCGTGGAGGCTCGGCAGCAATTGTGTCGTGAGTTTGATGTCACGCTTGTTAAATTGGAGCAGTTGATTATCCAGGATGCTGAGCTTGATAAACGTGAAGCTGAGTTACTTCAGGAGTCAAGTATGCCGGTGGCAGAGCTGCGTCGCATTCATGATACCTTGACTATAGGTGAGCGTAAGGCTGATCAGGCAAAAAGTGAGCTGGTCGAGGCGAATCTGCGCCTTGTGGTGTCTATTGCAAAAAAATATACAAATCGTGGACTCCAATTCTTAGACTTGATCCAAGAAGGCAATATCGGTCTTATGAAGGCCGTCGATAAATTTGAGTACCGTCGTGGGTATAAGTTTTCGACCTATGCGACATGGTGGATTCGTCAAGCAATCACGCGGGCTATTGCAGATCAGGCGAGAACAATTCGTATCCCAGTGCATATGATTGAGACGATCAATAAGTTGATTCGTACATCGCGTCTTTTGGTGCAGCAATTAGGGCGAGAAGCGACTCCTGAAGAAATTGCCCTAAAAATGGAACTACCTGTTGATAAGGTGCGCAAGGTTCTTAAAATTGCCAAAGAGCCTATTTCTCTTGAAACGCCCATTGGTGAGGAAGAGGACTCCTATTTAGGTGATTTTATTGAAGATAAGAAGATTATTAATCCAGCAGAAGCTGTGATGAACATCAATCTGTCTGAACAGACGCGCAAAGTGCTCTCGACCTTAACGCCTCGTGAAGAAAAGGTTCTTCGTATGCGTTTTGGTATTGGTGAGCGTTCTGATCATACTTTGGAAGAAGTTGGGCAAGATTTCTTTGTGACCCGTGAACGTATTCGTCAGATTGAAGCGAAGGCCCTACGGAAGCTGCGTCATCCGTCACGCGCGAAGCTTTTAAAAGCATTTATTGAGTAATAAGTGTCTCTTCATTCCAAGTCTTTATCAATGTGGGCATTTTGTTATTCCAAAATTCGGATCTTACTGCAGGCGATGGATTTAGGAGTTCGCAAATAATATTAAAAACTATTCCGGGTTGAGGATGCTTGCGGCAAAAAACGTCATAATACTCTCGTGTATCTTTAATGTCGTATTCATTTATATTAATCCCTAACTGCATTTGGAGAAGAATGATTGCTGCTGCAAAATAGTCTTGATTTTTCCCATCGACTGCGCTAAATCCAACTGGAGGTAGGTAGTTTTGAGTTCCTGCCATACAGACGCTTGGGTTTGCGGATTGCTGGATGGCTAATCCAAAGTCGCCAATAGTAACCTTGTTGTCAGAAGAAGCATATATGTTTTCTGGTTTTAGGTCTCTATGGCAGAGGCCTTTTTTAGTGTGCATTTCATTTATTTTGTTGACTAATTCAGTAAAGATCTTTCTGACAGAATCAGGAGAGAGTCGTGCAGCGTCTAGAACGTTACGCAATGTTTGTCCAAGATCTTGCTGAACAAGAAATACTTGATTTTTTCGAACGAAAATATCAGAAAGAATTCCATTGACGTGATGCATGCAGGCTGCTTCGTCTTGAACTGCAGTGACATTAGATTGATCACGCATACATGCTATCGCAACTGATTTGGCTCCTTCTGGGCTCACTTGAAGGCCGCGAGTCACTTGCTTAAAAGAACCTTCTCCTAAAGTAAGGGTGGGCTTGTCGTCTTTGAAGAACATGATACTTGTTGTACTACTGTTAGGATCACGCAAAAAGTTAACACTCAAAGATTCGGCTATGCGAGCAGTGCAGGAGGGTTGAAATAGTCCCCAGCAGCATGTTTGAGGCTTGTCGAAGCTGTTTTCAAACGCGGTTAATGCATTATTGAGTACTCTCATTACTGCATCATCATGCAGTTTGAGATACCGACTGAGCCATTGTGATATCTCAAAATTGCGATTGTCTTTCCCCTCAGAGCTTGAGGAGCAAGAGCTGTGTGGCGAAACTTTTGATGTTAGGCTCCAGCCGCACTCAGCGTAAGGGATGAAGAGAACCATCATATACACAACTAATACTCGTGCCATCACTTAATTAAATATTAATTACATATTAATTGCAAGACCATGAGAACCTGATGTCCATTGAGACACATGTGTCCGATTATAAACTGCAGGATTTTCCTGCTATTATAGCAAAATTACCCAGAAATAGTTATGACTTGATACATCTTGTCAAAAAAGCGGAATGGTGCACCCTGCCGGACTTGAACCAGCGACCACCCCGTTATGAGCGGGAAGCTCTAACCAGCTGAGCTAAGGGTGCACTCGATGTGTATAGCTCGGCTCTGGTGGCTTGCGCAAGTTTTAATAGGTGTGGGAGCCAATGGCGACTCCAGCAAAAACCATGAGCTCTAAAGGGCGATAGGTGCTCGTTGACGTTGAAAGATTTTGTGCTCCGTACTGGAGTTGAGGATGCAGAACAAGGGTGATTTTTTTTGCTAAGGGGACTTTAAGGCCGACGCCGCCTGTTGCACCATACTGCTGCCCTGTTGGGGGGTTGGCTGCTTGGACGACTGTCTTATAGTAGACGCCTATTTGAAAGAAGAGTGCTCTACCGAGGTAGTAACGTGTCCCAAGTTGGTAGTGCATGAGGGCACTAGTCTGGTTTTTCTCATACCCTCCGCCGAAAAAAAGTTCTGTTCCAAGAGATCGACGCATGGTGACAAAAGCTGACCCACCAAGGCCCTCACCCCAGCCGGTAGTTGGCCAATGTGATATGTCATAGACACTTGTGGCATGCAACTCAAGTGCTGCATAGGTAAGAGGAGTGAGTAAAAGCATGAGTAGGCGTGTCATAGTTCGGTTCCTTCTTATTATATAATTTATAAATAGAAAAGAAAGTGCAAGACAAAAGAAGGGGTTTTTGGTACCTCATAGCTATGCGTTGTGCAGGAGATATATTTGCCTACCTGGAAGCTTGTGCTCCTTTAGCCTGGGCTGAGTCATGGGATAGTGCTGGATTCCTTGTTGGAGATCTGGCGCATAGCTACGATCGATGTGTTGTTGCAATTGATCTCACGCCTGCTTTGCTGAGCTATGAAAATACTCTCTTTATTGTGCACCACCCGCCAATTTTCAAAAAAGGACTCGAGCATGTCCTGGCGGGTTCGCTTATCTATGAAATGATCAAAAGGGGGAATGGTGTTTTGGCAATGCACACCAATTTTGACCGTGCATTCATTCCTTATCAGGTCGCTGAGGCTTTAGGATTTCAGCCATGTGGACGTATTTTAGATGGTTTGAGTTTGGGGCTGACTCCTGGGATTGGCTATGGGATCTGGGGAGAATGTGAGGCTCAATCAAGTGAACTTGTGAGCCAAGCTGTGAGTAAGCTTTTTGGGCTTTCGGCTTTGAGTGTTTATGGAGATCCAAAAAGACTTGTTTCTCGTATTGCCTTTGCAGCAGGCAGTGTCGGCAGTATGATTCCTCAGGATGGCTGTGATCTTTTTATAGGCGGTGAGATTGGGTACCATCAGGCACTTGCGGCCTCTCATAGAAATATGACAGTCTTTGGTCTCGGTCACACTGAGAGTGAATGTTTTTTTATCGATACACTGGTCTCATGGCTCAAAGCTTATGGCGTCCAGGCGGATGCGTACCGCGTAAAGCCGCATGTAAGGAGTTTTTATGTCACTGTATGAAGAACTTATGGCGCTTGAGAAGGTGCAATTGGTTGATGCCTCCCTTGATCTTTGCAAGAAGGAGCATACGTTTGAACCGGGAGCTCTTACGCAGATACGTCAAGCTTTTCAGGAGCGGGAGGCTTTGTGTCAGCAGTTGGATCAAAAAATGGAGGGCGTCAAGGTTGCTCGTACGCAAGCAGAATCAGCGCACGTGTTGAATGAAGAGCGTCTTCAGCGTGCACTTGTCAAGATGGAAGCTGTTAAAAAACCAGCTGAGTATCAAGCCATGACCCGTGAAGTTGAGCAGATTAAAAAGCTGAGCAGTTCTCTATTAGATGAGCGGCTGAGGCAAGATGAAGCTCATGATTTGCTCCAAGCTGAACACGCACAGCAGTTTGCACAGTTGGGGCAATTGCGATCAGACTTCGAAAAAGAAACACAGCATTTTACTGCAGTGCAATCTGAACTCTCATCGCGTATGGCACAGCTTCAGCAGGAGCGTCAGCAGCATGCAGAAAGTATACAGAAGAGTTTGCTTAAGCAATACGAGAGGATTCGTATTGCACGGAAGGGTATTGGTCTTGTGGTCGCCTCATTAGGGCGTTGCGCAGGATGCCATATGATGGTTCCGCCGCAGCTCTATAATCAGCTTCAAAAAGGGCAAGAGATTGTCACCTGTCCAAGTTGTTTGCGACTCTTAAGGCCAGAAAAAAGCGCAGGACTGTAAGCCGGGTTCTGTCTTCACCTTGTGGGTGGAGGTGACCATTCCTCTACGATACATGTTGCCATGGACCTTAAGCGGCCTTACCCGAAGGTTAGGAATCGAGCAGATTCGTACCTTCCTATTTGGCCTTGCTCCAGGTAGGGTTTGCCGTGCCATTTTTGTTACCAAAAATGCGGTGAGCTCTTACCTCGCCTTTTCACCCTTGCTGCATTGCTGCAGCGGTTTTTTTTCTGTGGCACTTTCCGTCACGTACGTGCCTGGTCGTTAACCAGTACCTTGCTCTGTGGAGCCCGGACTTTCCTCTCGCTTTGTTGCCAAAGCCGGCGATCACCCGTCCTGCGCACCCTGGAATTACCATAGTTCTTCTATTTTACCTAGAAGAGAATTGAGGAGCCGGCTTATAGTGGATTTGTATTTTTGAATCACTCATATTGACAGATTTGTCTGACACATTTGGATGCTGTTCGGCTTTCGATGATACACGAGGCTTCTAGCGCAGGGTGCGGTGGCTCTTGAAACACGGTCTATGTATTTGTGTATGTGAGATTTGTGGCAATCAGGCTGGAGTTTGTTGCGTCCAGTCGTCTGGAAGATTATAAAACAATACAGATGGCGTGGTATTTATGGGCCGTACATTCAATTTTTTCGTAGTACCGCTATAAGCGGTGGTGCGTTGATGCCTATAAATGGTTGTGGCAGTCTGGTGCAGCCTTCTTTAAAGATAATGGGAAAAATTTGGATAGTGCCAATAACTTCATGGGTATCTCATGATAACTTTGCCACATACAAAGGGTATTTGTTTGCAATTGAGGTTCATATGGTTTCTTTTGTTATTATTATTTAAATTATTTCATGATCTGAGTGAGCCCCCTATGGGGAACTTAGTATGAAGAAGGTTGAAAAGAAGGCTCTAAAAAAGAAATGTTAGATTTGCTTCATGCTCGCTCATCAGAAAGAAACCGAATAGTCGGGCTCGCTTGGATTCGTGTTGCGAGGGTATCTTTGAGCAGATCAATGAATTTGCAGGTCGTCAGAGTTATGATGTCAATGAGGGTGCTATGGGTTGGTTCTTTGTCATAGATATTCTTTTTGAAATGCATTATAAAAATGCTCGAGGAAATTTTTGATAGCAAGGTGAGAAGTAGCAGATCTTTTTTGCAGCGTCATTTGCATGGTGAGTGCAGATAGAATGTTGGCCGCATGGTTGAAGGAGGAGTGTCATGCAAGACGTGGTACATTTTTTGCAATTCATATAGAATAATCCTTTTTGGATTATTTATGTGCATCAAATAGGGGTTTTTATGAATTTTTTTATTATTCTTTTCAGCGTTATGAGTGGCTCTGTGGTGGCGGCTCCCAGTG
>CAIUGE010000067.1 GCA_903898645.1 Oligoflexia bacterium
CAAAGCCAATGCAAGAGGATTTAGGAATTTTGAAAATTATCGGATAGCTATTCTTTTTTATTGCGGAAAAATGGAAATGATGCCTTAGAGGTTATGCACAGAAAAGCCCGAAGAGCCAAAACAGTCGGTGACCCCCCTTGTCGGTAGGTCATATTAGGGAAGACCAATGATACACCACCTCGATAAAGGCCACCTGTAGTATTCACACTTCCGCTCACATCCAGTGCATACGCAGGCGATGAACTCCCTATCCCAACTGACCCAGTATTGAAGTAAATATTCGAAGAACTCGCGACCCAAGGACTACTCACAGTGTTTGAAATAGCGCTTGTGATAGACGTAAAATTGCCCATCATCTGACTCGCCGATATTGGGCCCCCTGCTGTAAAACTATAAGGCAAGGTGATTGAAGTCGCATGGACTGAAAACATAAAAAAGGAACAGAGCAGTATTGCGCTACGCGCTATCACTGCATATACATGACGTACTCCATTAATAATATTCATATAGCTCCCCGATCGCACTATGGCACTAAAAACAGCCCTCAGTCAATTTACCCTATTCTCACACATCTGGTCAACCAACATCTCAGGGACGTCGCTTGACTCACCCTGCCCCTACGAAAACATATCCTCAAATTCTTTTTGCGACAGTTAAGAAGAACTGTGCAGTATCTCAGTTTCTTCTTCTCCCAAGAGGGCACAATCCCAAAGCTTTTAGCGAATAGAGTTCTTTTCATACTTCATGTATTCATACAACGATCTCCTTCTTAGAAATCAGCATGAACTTTTTACGCAGCTTCGTCACATAGGTTCATAGAGCGCGCAACACACCGCTACCATCCAATTGCAATCCAATTCACAACAGGAGTAGATGAGCCAGACATGCAGGTCGAATATATAGTAAATGAACCAACATAACTTCCACCCGTTGAACTAATAGTAAGCGCCGAAGCTCCGAAATCTGAATTTGAAATCATTACATGAGGAGGATTAACAAACGCTACCGGAAAGGTCACAGTTACGTTCACCGTATTCCCTCCGGTGGATGTTGGCAAAGCTATTCGCCCAAACAACATTTTAAGATTTGCACTAATTGAATAATTCGTTGTGCCAGCCACAGCAAAATTGCTAGCATCTCCCCCTTGACGGTACGCAATTGTCACAGGACTACCAGAACCAACAACAATAGAACTAACCGACACACTCCCGCTCACATCCAATGCACGCGTGGGCGCCGAACTCCCAATCCCAACTGCCCCAGCATTATAATAAATATTTGAAGAGCTCGCGACCCAAGGACTACTCACAGTGCTTGAAATGGCGCTTGTGATAGATGCAAAATTGCCCATCATCTGGCTCGCCGATATCGGGCTCCCAGCTGTAAAATTATACGGCAAGGTGATGGAAGTGGCATGGGCTGAAAAAATAAAAAAGGAACAGAGCCATCTACGTATTGTCGCTACGTAGAGATATAGCATTTTATCAAGAATATTCATCATTCGCTACTTTACCTCGACCAGAAACCTAACACCTGGCCTCGCTCACATCAAGCCTCATTGTGTGGACTTAAAAAGCAACAATATAAGCGACCCATGCATGAGCATTGTCACCTGCAGTCATTGGCACATACTCTCCTGTACCCTTACCTTTTTCCTGGCGCTCCCAGTACACAGTAACTTGCCTGAAACCTGTCTCAAGCAGACAATCACGTAGCTCGGGAATGGTCCAGAGGCGCCAGTCATACGTAAATGCATCCTGCATCATGCTGCCGTCAGGCAAGCGGAAGTGAATCGCATAAAGCGCATCATGAGTGATAGGATCAAATGATTTTTGATCCCAAATATACCGACACTTACTCCCATCGCGGAGCTCAAGCGTCTTGCGCTCTTTAAGCGATTCAATCATGCCAGGACCACCAGCGGCTTCCATAATAAAGATGCCATTGCGTGTGAGGCGCTTTCGTACTGCACTCATATACCGAATCAGCAGTGCCCGATCTTTAAAAATACAGAACGAGAAATTACATGCACAGACGATGTCAGATTTTGGTAAATCACGTTTAAGTACGTCTGCCTGACGAATATCGAGCCGTTTTCTTTGCTGCACTGTTAATGCTTTTGCATGCACACGCTGCCCATAGGCCAATGGCTCAGGATCAAGATCGATACCTAAAGCCCGATTGACAGGCCGCATCTGAATCCATGCACAGCTCAGTGCAAATGTGCCACAAAAATCCTCACAAAAGCTGGTTGCAGGAAATGCCCTCACATCCTGAAACATGCGATCAAACCATGCAGCATGTACTTCAGGACTTTGGACTGCTAACTCGTAAAGCCGGTACTTATGTGGTTGTGCCATGTTTTTTATTTCTTTAACTGCGTTCGTAAGGAAGCAAGGCCTGCAAACGCATTGTTAAATACCTTCTTTTCTTGCCTGACATAAGGTGCTGCTGCCGGCGTCTTCCGTGGAGAGAGCACAACTTTTGCCGCAGCCTCTATTTTAGGCTTATCGGTCTTCATACTTGGCTTCTCCATTTTTACGCTTGCTGACTTGGTATCCATTTTCATGGAAAGCGAAATCTGCTGCTTATCAACCAGAACCTCCAGCACGCGCACTTTAACATGATCACCAGGACTCACTGCTTCACGCGGATCAGTCAAGAACTTGTGGCTGAGCTGTGAAATATGTACGAGACCGTCCTGATGCACACCGATATCAACAAAAGCGCCAAAATTGGTCACATTAGTAACAATGCCTGGACACAGCATTCCTGCCTTCAAATCCGCTACGGTATGGATATCCTCACGAAATTGAAACGGAACAAACTCCTCACGTGGATCACGCCCTGGCTTCTCTAGTTCTCTCAGTATGTCCTGGAAGGTAAAAGTGCCAAAACTCGACTCAGCTTCTGTATCCCGCTTCAACTTGAGTGCGCCTGCCGGCGTCATAAGATCCTTGAGTGGCACACCTAAACGATTAGCAACAAAGGTCAGTTTGTCATAGTTCTCAGGATGCACACCTGTATTATCAAGAGGATTCTCCGCACCTGGAATACGCAAAAAGCCTGCTGCTTGTTCAAAGGCTTTTTTATGAAAATGGTGCACATCAAAAAGCTGCTGCCGGGATCGGAATAAGCCTTTTTCTACTCTGTGATGCACAATCGCCTTCGCAAGTGCAGGCCCAATACCAGCAACATAAGAAAGCAAATGATAGGATGCAGTATTCAAATTCACCCCAACCTGATTCACACATGATTCCACAACCTGACTCAACGATTTCTTGAGTGAGGTTTGCGACACATCATGCTGGTACTGTCCAACCCCAATACTTTTTGGGTCAACTTTTACGAGTTCAGCCAAAGGATCTTGCAAGCGGCGCGCGATAGAGATAGCTCCACGTACAGTCAAATCCAAATCAGGAAATTCCTCACGTGCACATTCGCTGGCACTATAGACACTTGCACCAGATTCACTCACCATCACAACAGGTATACCGATCTTGGCCTCAACAAATACCTGGCGGATAAAATGCTCAGTTTCTCTTCCAGCTGTTCCATTCCCAACAGCAACTGCCCTCAGACTACCAGTACTGACAACCTGCCTCAAAAGCTCGCCTGCTTTTTGCTTCGCTTCATCAGACTGAAGATACATCACAGTGCTTGCAATGTACTTGCCTGACTCATCAACAACGGCAAGTTTACAGCCAGTACGTATCCCTGGATCAACACCTAAAACACCCTGAGCGCCAAAGGGCGAAGCCAAAAGTAACTTGCGAACGTTCTCAGCAAAAACCTTAATAGCCGCCATATCTGCATTATCACGAAGTGTTTTATGCGCTTCTGATTCAATACTTGGTAGCACATGCACCTGGAGCGCCATACGTGCGGCTTTTTTCAACACATCAGCGCCAGGCGAGGCCTGGGTGCATGCATAGCACTCAAAAGCCGATAAAATTTCAACCATAAATGTCTCATCCGGCCCGACCAACGTAAGAGAAAGCTCCTCTTCCATCCACCCTCGCCGCATAGCCAGGTACCGATGTGTATTTTGAGCCAAAAGAAGCGATGGGATCGTTTCATGAAACGTAAAATAATTCTCAAACTTACTATGAGGCTTAGCCTTTTTGCCCTTCTCCGTCTTCACAAGCCCCAAGGCCATCATCTTTGTTCGAACAAGCTGCCTGAGATCCTGACTCTCCGCTATACGTTCGATCAGTATATCTTGAGCGCCTGCGATAGCACCTTCTGCATCCACTATGCCCTTTTCTTCGTTGCGAAAGGTAAAAGCCCACAACTGAAGCGTTTGCCCCTCAAGAGGTGTTTCAAGACCATGCCCACAGTTCCAAATCCAATCAGCTAAAGGCTGGAGTCCAGCTTCTTTTGCCAAAGCAGCCTTTGTCTTACGTTTTTGTTTGTAAGGCAAATAAAGGTCCTCAAGCACTTCAGGCTGGTAGGTAGCAAGAATCTTCTCTTTAAGCTCAGGGGTCAGCTTTTGCTGCCGCTCAACTTCACCTATGATGAAAAGCTGCCTTTTGATGAGCTCATCCCACTTTTCTTTATTTTCTAAAATTGCCTGGATGGCAACCTCATCGATATTACCTGTCTGCTCCTTACGGTAGCGGGCAATAAAAGGGATTGTACCCCCTTCAGAAGAAAGAAGAAGCACCGCATCAATTGATGCAAGCTTAATTGTAGGATTTAATTGATGAAACCACTCTTGAAAAATCACACGTTCTCCCTTACGACCAAAAGACCTCGCATCTTATGGACAGATTTGTCTTCCGTCAATAGTCCCTGCAAAAAACGCTCCTCAGAAACCCAATATGGTTCATACCAGGTCCGGTCGACATCTAAAACAAGCACCTCATGTGCCACGCTATTCCATGCTCCAACAGGCGAGTAATGCCCAACATCTGCATCCCCGGTAAATGTCTTCTGCAAGAAATTTGCGATCACATATGTTTTCGCTCCCTTTTCCATTTCCGTCAATACATCCTGGTATGGCATTTGGGCGCTTGCATGCATAGCCTCACAACGACCCTTGATATGGTAAGTAGCTAGCGCCTCCTGGCACATGGATTGCAACTCATCAAGGCTTACGCCTCTCGCCTTATCCTTCCAAATATCCTTCAAAAGCCGTTTATGTGTAATAAGTTTATCATCCTGCGTCAATAGACGCGAGGCTTTGGCCGCATTGAGTACATCAGCTAAAGACGCCACTGCACACGACCATGGCTCCTCCTGACCGACATAATGCGCTATAAGCTCCCAAAAACGAGGACCCGTCTCAGTATGATGCTGAGACAAAGGACGCACACCAGGCTGCAATTTCGGGAGAGCAAAACTCAGAACAGCGCATAGGACAAGAATCATCTCCCTACAGATACCTGCATCAAAAGGAAAAAGCCCTCAGAATCTTGCACTCGCCTATAAAAACTGATACAAAATCTCTCTCGCGGAGAGATGGCCGAGTGGCCGAAGGCACTCCCTTGCTAAGGGAGCAGCGAGTAACATCGCTCGTGAGTTCGAATCTCACTCTCTCCGCCATTCCAAAAAATTCTTCATTTCACTCAAAGTGACGAAGGGTTTTTTCATTTCATATCGCAGAGTTGGCCCATCCAAAACTTAGTTCGAAAGTAGCTCATTCAGTAGTTGCTTGCGATCTGAAGGTGTACGTTCTTTCCACAACAAATCCGCATTGATAGCCCCAGAGAATAGATTTCACGGTACTCATTCCCGTGTCGCTGTTCATGAGCTGAGCACGCTCCAACTGCCGCGTGAAATCTTGTCTTTGCTCGCGCACTTTTTGGACGAGCCTTTTGTAGCCCGACTCATCCAGCACATTTTTTCGGTAGTCGGCGTAAACGCGGTCCTCTTCACCTTTCAAAGCCTGAGCATCGCTGTAGCGCTGCATCTCCCGCTTGATCGCGGCCTAGGCGTTGAGGTGAGCTTCGTTCACGGCATCCACCACCGCCTTCAACTGCTCCCAGATCTTCTCTTCATGAACTCGCATTCCAGCTGACATCGTGTGCATCTTTTTGCCGTTGGTGCAGTGGTAATGGCGGCAGGTAACTTCTGTTCCGTTCTTCAGTGTTTTTTCCTTTGGATCATAAACGATATGACATCCGCATTGAGCGCACTTTCGCCCTATCTATTACACGCATCTTTATTCTTGTTTTCCATAACATCAGCAGCAATAGCAGCGCTGTATCCAGTAGTCATATCGAGCAGACTACTCCAGCCTCTCCACAGACTTATGATCTTGAAAGCCGCCGATACGCGCAATCCAATGGATGACTTCGCACAACGTCGGCACTTGATTCGCTGCATCTATGTTTTTTCTAAAAACAGCATAATGAAGTGCCTTCAGTTCAAGTTCCGTTGATGGCGCCTTAGAGTTGACGCGCTGTAAGTATGTCATCGATAGCATTCTCCATGCTCTTATCGTCATTAATGTTAGATATTTTTTGAGCTTCTTTGCATCCTCTAGTCGACAGTCTTCTGCTTTGAGTCCAAATTTAAGTGTTTTATGGAAAATTTCAATAAGCCATCGCCTTTTGTACCAGTCTATTTTTTGGCTCTTCAGACTATGTTGTGCGTAACCTAATGTGACGCATCGAGTCTTTTCTCTTTTTTGTTAGATTTGGTCAGAAAGAAGTGATTATAATGCAGCACGCTAAAGCACACTGATAAGTTTTTAGAATGGGTTCTTTCGATATCAGACGGATGGAAGGTCGTAGACGTCCTGACCATTCAAGATCCTTCTACAATAACTGTGCAGATCGCTCACGACAAAGGAGAGCTGCTTCCTTGTCCAGAATCAGGCTGCGGAGAGCTCTGCAAAGTTCGTGATCATCGGGCAGAACAAGAATGGCGCCATCTTAAAATATGCGAGTATCAAACCTTCATTCGATGCAAAATACCACGCATTCAATGTTCAAAGCATGGACTTCAAACAGCCGAGGCTCCTCGGACTGACCTATTCTAGGTTCACCACAAAGTTTGAAGCTGAGGCAATCAGTGTCATGCTAGTAGCAAAATCCCTTACTGATGCCTGCAAGAAGCTGAAGATTTCACATGGGACCAGGCTCATGCGATCCGCTTAGCAGCCACCAGAAGAGGCCTTGAACGCCGAAATACAAAGCCTGTTACCTATATAGGCACCGATGAAAAGAGGTGCCGAGCGTTTTTTTGACAAATGGCACTACTGGGCAACTCACTCGAGACTAGACCCTATACGAGCAGCATCAAAGACCCTTAAGAGACATCTTGATAGATTACTAACATACATGGACCACAGGATCACAAATGCAGTCACGGCAGGACTGAATTCAAAGATCCAGATTCTCAAAGCCAATGCAAGAGGATTTAGGAATTTTAAAAATTATCGGATAGCCATTCTTTTTTATTGCGGAAAAATGGAAATAATGACTTAGGGGTTATGCACAGAAAAGCCCGAAGAGCCATAAAAATACGTATTCGCTGCCCATGACAAAAGCTTCAAGCAAGGTTGACGCTGTACTAATACAGTGGTACACATAGATATATGGACTCCAGACTGAAGCTTGACCCAACAAGCCCGACTCCAATCTTCCAACAAATCATTGACGGGTTTGAGGGACTCATCATTACAGGAGCTTTACAAGAGAAGGCAGCTCTACCGAGCGTTCGAGAACTTGCCGTTCTTCACTCGGTGAATCCAAATACGGTTTCCAAGGCCTACCAACTTTTGCAAAGCATGAGTCTGATAGAGCCTGTGCGCGGACTTGGGCTACGCGTCAGTAAGATTGACGCAAAACTATCGAAAAAAAGGCGCTCAGAAATTCTCGATACCGAAGTGGACCGACTTATATCAGTAGCAAAAACATTGCAATCAACACCCTTAGAATTAACAAGACTCATTCAAGAACGATGGAGAGGCACGCTATGACAATCTCCCTCAAAATCACGGACCTTGCAGTGAATATAAAAAAGCGAAGGATCTTCTTAAACGTGAACCTCTCCATTCAGCCTGGCAGAATCCGATCCAGCCAACCTTCGATTCGGGCGTTTTGGAACCCCCTGCTGGCACGTGTCACGTGATGCATCCCTACAATCTACTCCAACGCATCATTCCCTCTATCCAGCAAGTGCCAGACTTGCTGCCTTCCGAACGTCAGATGATAACCCAGGAAACATGGCAATCTATTTTAGCACTGACACAAGAATCGGTATTTTTGATCGAAGCGCTCATACACGCAAGTACCATAGAAATGATGCTTGACCACCACCTCATCAATGGTATCCCCCAGGACAAGATCAGCAACATTGTATCTCGACTTGAAACAATAAGATTGAAGAAACGAAAATGGAATGCGCTATACAATTTTCGTGCCCCAACGGATGAGTGCATGCATGTTGAAGCCAAATCTATTTATGAATACGAACTTAAGCCAGCTGCTGAAATGATCGATGAGATGATTAAATTAACCGGCCAAGCGCATACCAAGACATTTGGCCAAACCACGAGCAGCGCGAGAAGAAAATGACAAACTGTAACCACATAAAGAACGACATGCATGCTTGCTCTCGCATGACAATAAAGCAATCCCTACTCTGGCTCAGCGTTCTTCTTATGCTCTTCCTTGGAATAACTCTCCTCGTCTGGCCACCTGATGCCCGCATGAGAATAGGCATCTTCCCTCTTCTGGCAGCGGTCTTTTTGTTCCGCTCTCACATCCAGCACGCCTTAACCGTCCTGGCAGGAGCGAAATATTTCGTCACAGGTATCTTCATCCTCACTCTTTTCATGAGCATCCTTCGAACAGGGAACATCCTCTACCGAGTATCGACAACTCCTCGCTTCATGGAAGATATTGCACATATCCACGTCCAAGCAATCACCGATATTTTTTATACAAGAAAAAATCCTTATACATCCAAAATCGACCCCTACCCGGTTCAAAACCGCGTCTTTGATGGCTTCAAATACACTCCCCTCCAACTCTTTTCTTACGCACCAACAGTCCTTCTCTTTGGCTTAAAAGGAATCTACGTATTTCATGCTCTCATCTATTGTTGGTTGTGCTTTCTTATTTTTCATTACCTAAAAAAATACTCTCTTTTACACGCATATTTTGGAGTTCTTTTTTTTCTTCTTTCAGATCACATCTCAGTTCTCAGTTTCAATAACGGAACAAATGACCTGCTCCCAACATTTTTACTGACAGCTTCATTGATGTATTTACGAAATTCAAAAAATACTGCGAGCGGCCTAGCCTTAGGCAGCTCAATACTCGCAAAACAAATCCCCGGAGGACTTTTTGTCTTGCCAGCTATCATTCAAGAGACTCCTCGTACCGCCCTCATCGCATTATCCATTTTTGCGCTAGGATGTTCCCCATTTTTCTTATGGCATCCAGGGGCCTTTTTCGAAAACGTCTTTATTTTCAGTCTCCTCCGCCCATCACGTCCTTCATCACTTCTCTGCGCATTACCCCACAACTTTTCTATAACCTTGCAAATACTTGGCTTGCTCGCTATCCCTCTCCTCGCTCTTTTTGGCCGCAAGTGGCCAGAATGGAATATGAGACAAAGCTTCAGCCTTCCTGTCGTTGGATTATTCATCTTCCTAATAACGGCGAAGATGAGCCCAATCCATTACTTTCTCTGGATCACACCCCTCTATGTGCTATGGATACTTGAACCAAAAAAAGAGCCGTGACGCACAGAGTGCATGCCATAATCATGAAACGTAACCGAATCGAAGCGCCAATTACAATGGGCCGCAAGAATGTGCGCGCTATTTGATGGACGTGTTTTGCCGCTTTTTGATAGCGCACCTGCATTAATACATTTCGTCTCGCTTCTGCCGTATTTTGGTAGAGCTAGAGGCCAATGGTTTTGTGAATGACGCCAATACAAGATAGCCCTCTTGTGAACTGAGAGGATATCCTGGCTGATCCGCTATCAGTCATGAGAACACAAGAAGGTTCTCGTTTTTAGAGTGATTGAATGAACCTGTGCATCAGCGAACGTAGAGATAGGAAACAAGCCGAGAATGGTGACTAATGACATATGACGCGTTGTCAATTCGCCTCACTCGTAGCCATTTTCTTGGCCCACATTTGTCCGTCTTGTCCATAGGCTCACGCGAGCTCTCGTATTTGAAATAGGCATTCCAGTGGTCATGCACCAAGATCCCTTAAAAGTTCGCCAGGACACCCATGTTGTTCATCCATCGTTCCTCGCTTCTTATCGACATGAAACAGGGTGACAGTATCGCTGAAAAGGCAATGTAGTGACGCCCGCCGGAAAGGCCACTACGAACTGGTCCCCCTTCTTATTCTCCAAAATCTCAGCCTGAAATTCGGTCACTATCAAACGACTGACCAGTTACACTTTTCTTTGAACTTGGTTTTTAGTAATAGCAAAATTAAAAAAGTCAATCTCAGTTCCTTCCTGCAAGATCCACCTCCAAAACCTATAAGAATTCCAAAAGGTCAGCGTAAACCCCGTAGGCAGCATTGAGTAGGAATGCGGTGCCGATCTAAGCGCCGAATCTCTTATGCATTTTGAGGAATAAAGCGCCCTAAGGCTCGATCTTTTTCTTACAATCAAAATGGCAACTCTACAAGCCTGCATGCCAGCCTGAAATCTGTCCTCTTTTTTTCGACAACATGCAGCACGAGTCCAAATGACGAGCTTTTATGAAACGGAGACACAACTACTTCAACCCAGGTCATAGCAGTCAATCTTGAAGGGCGTCCACCCATAAGACCCACAGTGACCCGCATGTTTGGATGACGGACAAGGGCTTTCTGAAGCACGTCACGAAAGCTCAGTTCATGCGCAACATGAGACAAAAGAAGAGCGCACGAGTATGCTGCCATAAAACCCCTAACAATCTCAAATGGCACCATATTTTAGAAATGTCCCTCAGCTGGAGAGCAACGCTCAATACCAAACAAAACTATAACGCTACGCACCTATTTTTTAATATTAAAAAGCATTTACAAACTATATCAAAAAGGTATTCTTTTTTTATGTATATACAGTACTTGTCGGTGACTCTATCGAGGCCGCATCAACTCACTCAACGACCACTTCTCTATATCTTTACAATAATTGTGATCAGTACCTGCGCTTTTGCTCGCACAAGCAACGAATCATTTAATCTCAAAACATTCCAACTAGGAAGATCTAGAGCCCTCCAAAGCTCAGACTCTAGTATTGTTGGCGTCACTCGTCACATACCAAACTATGCACTCAATGACACTTTGTCATTTGGTCTCGGCATAGATACTGCTTTTTTAAAATTCGACTCAAACATCACCTTTGCAGCAATAGGCCATTCTGTATGCAGCAGAGCGAAGGTGACAGACCAGATAAATGCGCAACTTAATACTGGGGTCCAACCACGGATGAGTGGTTGCGACACAAAAACTGCCCTTGGTCTAACTGTGATGCACGATCTTGTTTTTCAAGATTTTAATTATCTCAAAAATATCTATCTTGCCTACCTTCCTCTATTTCATAACTCCATCGTTCATATAAGCGAGCTAGGAGTTGGCATTGAATTTTAATCGTGAAAAGGACTCATAAATGTCAGTAAAAATAAACCTTGTTATTGTTTTATCCATATTTGCATTACTGACATCATGCGGACATGGCCTACCAAGCTCAGTAACACTGCCGACTCCATCAGCTACCCCGTCAGCTACTCCATCGACTACTCCAGCAACCTTTCAAGTTACCGCAAGCGGCGCACACCTAACAATCTCACCAGCAAGCGTACAAACCGTCAATAGTGGAGCAACGCAATCTTTTACCGTCACTTCAGCATTTGGCTTTTTGCGCCTTGATACAGTTGGTGGCACATGTGCTGCAGGCGGATGGGCTAATAACATGTATAATACAGGAGTCATAACTGCAGATTGTACCGTTATTTTTAATGCACTCATTCTTGGTAGTCAAATACTTCCCGCTAGCCAAGGATGGACCGGGGTGACCTACGGGAATAGCGTCTATGCAGCAGTGGCCTGGGGGAGCGCAACTGCGGCCTACTCGGCTGATGGTGCCACATGGACAGCAACAACAATCCCAACAGGCAACTGGCAAGCCATAACCTACGGTGGTGGAACTTTTGTTGCAATTGCAAATGGTACGACTGATGCTGTAACCTCACCAAATGGAATAACCTGGACAGCTCGGACTCTCCCATACCCTCGGGCCTGGCAATCCGTAGCATATGGAAATGGAACTTTTGTCGCCGTAGCAAATTCAGGTGATATCTCTCGATCCACCAACGGCGGCGTCACATGGGATAATGTCACACCCAACGCTAACGTATTACAGTCCGTTGCATTCGGTAATGGAGTTTTCGTAACGATCGCAAGTGATGGCGCCATCTCATCATCTCCTGATGGGTTGACCTGGACTCTCAAGAGCGGAATCACTCCAAACACCAACTGGGCAAAGGTTGCCTACGGGAATGGCACATTTGTTTTCATTCGAACAAACAATAGCTCAGACAATGTCGCATATTCAACAGATAACGCAACAAGCTGGACATTATCCTCTCTGCCAGGCTCTCTCACAAGCTGGAGACCAATTGCTTACGGAAATGGAAAGTTCATAGTACTCACAAACAATGCGACCAGTACAGCAACATCCACCAACGGAATAACTTGGTCCTTGGGCTCGATCAGCAACTTCAACTGGGAATCCATCGTTTACGGAGATAATATCTTTGCAGCAGTTTCATCCGGCCCTTCGGACCAGGTTGCAATCTTACACTAAAAAACAAATGAAATACTCTATAGCTCTTATTATTCTGAGTGCATGCTCCCATCTAGAACGGGTGCAAGCAAAAAATGGCATAGAATTCGAACCTGACGTACACATCAAAGAGGTCCAAGAACTCTGTCTCGAAGGTGATGCTGACGCATCAGTATGGACTCCAATCCTCGAACAAGAAAATCTTCACCCATGGATAGTAAATCCAGGACGCGTAAAAATCCTTATCTGCGGAACAAACGCATCTTTTCAAGGAATCTCATTCTCAGAAATGCTCCTGAGTATTTCAGTGCTTGAATCAGACGCAAAAGAAGGCTATTTCTTGGCGCAGGCGTGGAACTCTCGACGCCTCTTTGCCTGGATAGAACAAGTCCACAATCACTCACCGTACTTAGCAGGAGAAATAAATGTCACTTTAGCTTCATTGCTTGAGATTAAAAGAGAAGACAAGTCGCTCATTCGTGCCGTAAAAAAATCAGAACTCCCCTATGAGTACCTTGGGTCAACAGAATTTGCAGGACTCCTCCATTTGCCAGAAAAAGATGGTATTCGCCACCAGTGCCCCATCTTCCTTCAGGGCAGACTCGAAAGGACTCCCTTCATACCTGAAGTAGACGCGCTAGAAATAACAGCGCCAAGCGAAGACCCAGAACCTCAGGAAAGGATGACTTTAGAGGCGCTCAAGAACTCGCACTTCACACCCCATTTCTGGCTCGTTCAGACCAATGCAGTCCACGCTAAAGGCCCAATCATCACAAAGCCTTAACCTTATCCAGCAGGACTCTGAAACATCCCAACCCATATGAGAGAAAAGCGCTACATATCTCCTGCATTTTAAGGAACAAAATACCCTACGGCTCAATTTTTTTCTTACGATCGAAATGACAACTATAGCCCGTTGGGTGCTTGAGGAGATACTGCTGGTGCTCTTCTTCAGCACGAACAAAGAACTGAAACGGCATCACCTCAGTCACCACATCATGAGCCCATGCTGCTGCAGCACGTGCCTTGATCTTCAAAACCTCTGCTTTCTCTTCATCATTTGCGTAAAAGATAACCGACCGATACTGTGACCCGACATCATGCTGCTGGCGATCTTTGGTTGTTGGATCATGGATATTAAAAAAATAAGCAACAAGCGCGGCATAGGTCACCTGCTTTGGGTCATACAGCACCTGCACAGCTTCTGCATGGCCCGTAGAGCCCTTTTTAACATCATCGTAGGTCACGCCATCTTGCTTACCGCCTGCATAACCCACCTGTGAGGCACTCACCCCTGGCCGCTTACGCAGCAATGACTCCACCCCCCAGAAACAACCCCCAGCAAATGTTGCAGTAGACCATTTTTTCTTCTCAGCAAAAAGAAAGAGAAAGCGACCATAACCCTGACTATCAAGCTCAGCGAGTGGCACAAATTGCAAGGACGCTGAGTTCACACAGTAGCGACGTCCAGACGGAAGTGGCCCATCTGCAAAAACATGACCCAAATGAGACGATTTCGATCTGATCTCAGTTCTAACGCTCCCCAGTGACCGATCTTCCTTCTCAATAAGAGGAGTCAAAGGTTGAGTAAAAGACGGCCAACCAGAACCTGAATCAAACTTGTCAAGGGAGCTAAAGAGCGGCTCACCTGTCACCACATCCACATACATGCCGTCCTCATGGTGGTTCCAGTATGCATTTTTAAATGGCTCTTCCGTGCCATTTTCCTGTGTGCAGCGGTACTGCTCCGGCGTTAATTTTATAGCACTCCAGCTCGTCATTGTGAGTAACAGAAATAGCATGCTTCAATCGTAACTCAATACAAATCCATTAACAAAGGGCTCTTATTGTTTGATGCACTGCATATTATCGTTTTGTATAGAAATACCACTAGCTGTACACACAAAGCTTGGAACACGAGGATACATTCCCATGCTTGATGAAACTCCTGGAAAACAATAAAATCGCAAGTGCGCACAGCTTTTTGCAGACCTACCCACATGCCATGCCTCTTCATCCATCATGGTACCCTCGATCGGTCCCTAGGCACTCCATGACGCACCATTTTAGATAGGTTGGAATATTTTCTCGATGCGTCGTCAAACAACATGCCTGCAAATGCTCATTGATAATGCCCATATGTGTATTGCACTAGTTGCCTCAAAATGCACAATTGCTGTACGTCATCACAGTTGAAAAATCTAACGACCATATCAAAATTATTTCTGCGAGAAAAGCCTCTGCGAACGAGAGGAGCAATTATGAAGAAGGAATGTAACT
Organism: Oligoflexia bacterium; assembly: GCA_903898645.1. GTDB lineage: Bacteria > Bdellovibrionota > UBA1018 > UBA1018 > UBA1018 > CAIUGE01. The sequence continues at coordinate 15,040 of CAIUGE010000067.1, forward strand.
TCAAAGGCGTCAAATGCGTGGGCGACCGTTTGAAAGACAAGGACATACCGCACCAAACGTCATGAACTCGCTACTTACAAAAAGCATGAATAGTGGTAGTCAGGCTCTAATGATTCGCAAGATTGTCCGTGAAGAACTTAAACGAACTGGGTAACACTGCCCTACTGTTGCCAACAGTGTTATAAGAATCCAAAATTTTTCGCATTGCATCAATATACCAGATTTTGTACATGGCTCAGGAGGAGGGATTCGAACCCCCGACCAGCCGGTTAACAGCCGGCTGCTCTACCACTGAGCTACTCCTGAACAATATGCGTCATAGTGCTACCAGACATCGAAGCAAATGGCAAGGCGTTTGAAAAAAATTCCTATACCACTTTTTTTTCTCTGATAGACTAAGTGTATGACAAAACCGACCATCAAGCGACGGATTGTTCTCATCAATAAACCATTCCAGCTGCGCTTTGCCCTCTACATGGTGTCCTGGCTCATTGCGATAAGCTTCATCTACCCGCTCATGATTGCTAACGTCTTTGATTATCTATTTCAAATTCTCGCACTTGACCCTAGAGGGCCTGAGCTCTCGAAACTCTCAGCGACTCGTGAAGAACTCTTAACGGAACTGTTAATCATTCAAGGCTCTTTGATTGCCATAGCATTTTTTATCAGCATCTTTATGTCTCACAAAATTGCCGGTCCTCTATACAAGTTGAAACTTTTTCTCGCGCGTGTCAGTAAGGGCGATTTGAGCCAAAATCTCTACTTTCGAAAAGCAGATCATTTTCAGGACATACCTCCAGTTTTTAACATCATGCTTGATGCATTACGCAATGCACAGACAGAAAAAGAGCTCATCATCCAATCAGCGCACAGCATGATAGCTGAGATCGCAGCTTCACAAGAGGGGGAGTTTAAGGGCCGCCTCAACCTTGTACTCAGCGCTCTTACCCCTTTACTCCCTCCACAACCTGAGCCTATACGGCAAAGCGAAAGTGCATAATATCACCGTCTTTAACAACATACTCTTTACCTTCAACCCGTAATGCACCCGCATCACGTATTGCTTGTTCGCTTTTATAGCGCATAAGGTCATCATAATGATAGACTTCTGCCCGAATAAAGCCCCGCTCAAAATCGGTATGGATCACTCCTGCTGCAGCTGGCGCCTTCCATCCTTTTTCAATAGTCCAAGCACGTACTTCTGTTTCACCCGCTGTAAAATATGTCGCAAAACCTAAAAGCTCATAGCCCGCACGAATCACACGAGCTAAACCAGGCTCCGCAATACCAAGATCCTGCAAAAAGGCCTGTCTCTCTTCTAGCTCAAGCTCAGCTAATTCAGATTCAATTTTGCCACAGAGCGCAACAACTTGACTGCCTTCGCTTGCAGCATACTGTTGAAGACGCTCCAAGACAGCAGGGCACCCTGTTTCATCGACATTAGCAATATAAAGTACTGGCTTCTCAGTAATAAGATGAAAATCTGCAATCAGCGCTCTTTCTTCACGAGAAAGCCTGAGAGCACGCACAGGCTTTCCTGCCTCGAGCGCTTCCTTCACAGGCTCAAGAACACCTATGACCTGAGCTGCCCTCTTATCTGTCCCGCCCTTGGATGCTTTCTTAACCTGCGTGAATCGCTTTTCGACTGTCGCAAGATCTGCAAGCATCAGCTCGGTATCAATAGTTGCAATGTCCCGCAAAGGATCCAATGACCCATCAACATGCACAACGTCAGAATCATCAAAGCACCGCACAACATGCGCAATGGCTTGTGTTTCACGAATATGCCCTAAAAATTGATTCCCCAACCCCTCGCCCTGTGATGCACCTTTGACAAGTCCTGCAATATCAACAAACTCCATCGTTGTTGGCACCAGCTTTTGCGGCTTAATATACTGTGCAATATCTGCCAACCTATGGTCAGGCACCCTGACGATACCAGTATTAGGCTCGATGGTACAAAATGGATAATTTGCAGCCTCGGCCTTCGCTGATGTCAGCGCATTAAAAATAGTCGATTTCCCCACATTTGGCAGCCCAACGATACCCATTGCAAAACCCAAAGCTTACTCCTTCTGTGGCGCATGAAGTGCACCAACGATACGCGCATAATCAGTAGTGACGAGCATCTCCCCAAGAGTGTCTACTGCCCGCTCAATGGTCTCTGCTTTCAGGACTTGCTCATCCCGAACAAAAGCGCTCAAAACATAATCAGACACTAATGACTTGGATCCAGGATGCCCAATCCCAAAACGCAATCGCCACGCCTGCTCCATCAGTGGCCCAAGCTGCTCTTTGAGCGATTTGAGACCGTTATGGCCACCCGTGCCACCACCACACTTGAGCCTAAGTATTCCTACTTCCAGATCCAGTTCGTCATGCACAATAATGAGCTGCTTTGGTGCTTCTCGTGACAAAAAGCCCCTAACAGCATTCCCTGACAGATTCATAAAGGTCTCAGGCTTTATACACCAAAATGAAACATCGTGCAGACAAACACGTGCAACACGTGCTGCACCTTGTTTCTTCCAACGCCCTTGACACCTCTGCACCAGGCGATCGACAATCATAAAGCCTACATTGTGACGCGTCGCCTCATACTCTGCACCAGGATTCCCAAGACCAACAATCACAGTGTCCATTAAATAAAAAGACTACTGACGCTGTCGTAATTATGAATACGATAAATAGCTTCAGCCAAAAGATCCGCCACAGAAAGCTCCACAATAAGCTCAGGCAAGGTCTCTGACTGCAAAATGGTATCAGTCACCACAACACGCTCAAGCCCCGCCTGCTGAAGTCGCTCAAACGCAGGACCAGAAAAAATTCCATGTGTTGCTGCAGCATAGATACTTTTTGCGCCACACCCACGCACAGCATGGACCGCTTCACAAAGCGTGCCAGCTGTATCAATCATGTCATCTAAGATAATAGCTGTCTTGCCTGCTACATCTCCAACAACGCTCATGGCACGTGCTACATTTGGTCCAGTGCGGCGCTTATCAATCACAGCAACATTTGCATCAAGACGCTTCGCATAGTACCGCGCACGCTCAACACCCCCTGCATCAGGGCTCACGACAACAAGGTCCGTCAACGCAAGCTGCCTAAAGTAATCAAGGAGCACAGGAGCTGCAAAAAGGTTATCAAATGGAATGTTAAAAAAGCCTTGGATCTGCCCTGCATGTAAATCCATAGACACAAGCCGCGTTGCGCCAGCTGCTGTAAAAAGATCTGCTACAAGTTTTGCACTAATGGGCGTTCTCGGCGCAACCTTACGATCCTGTCGTGCATACCCATAATAGGGCACAATCGCTGTAATCTCCTTAGCACTCGCTCGCCTCAAGGCGTCGATCATCACTAAAAGTTCCATCAGGGTATCGTTAACGGGTCTCGCCGTACTTTGAATGATATAGACATCACGCCCCCTCACATTCTCTCCAACCTCAACGAATATCTCCCCATCAGAAAATCTTCGGATATCGCACCGACCTAATGGCTTATCCAACTTAGCGCAGATCTTCTCAGCGAGTGGCCGGTTTGCATTACCTGATAAAATGACCCAATCCCTCATGCGCATGTAATGCATGTACCTGAAGGCTGTGGTAGAAACAAGTATGCAGTATGATCCAAAGTCCGTAGAAGCCAAATGGCAGGCCCACTGGGAAGAACATCAGACATTTCGCACCAATGATAGTGACAAACCGACGTACTATGTACTGGATATGTTCCCTTACCCAAGCAGTGATGGACTCCATGTAGGGCACCCCCTTGGCTACACAGCGACAGACATCATTGCTCGCTACAAACGGGCGAAGGGCTTTGAAGTTCTGCATCCCATGGGTTGGGATGCCTTTGGCTTACCTGCTGAACAACATGCTATCAAAACAGGCATCCACCCTCGGCTCACAACAGAAAAAGCCATGAGGAATTTCAAAGCCCAACTCAAACGCCTCGGCCTCAGTTTTGATTGGTCCCGAGAACTCTGCACCGCAGATCCATCTTATTATCAATGGACGCAAAAACTCTTCCTTCTCCTTTTCGACAAGGGACTTGCCGTACAACGCGAAGTTGCCGTCAATTGGTGCCCAGAATTAGGGACTGTTTTAGCCAACGAAGAAGTTGTCAATGGGCTTTCAGAACGCGGCAAACACCCTGTGTACCGTGTCCCCATGAAGCAGTGGATGCTCCGTATTACCGAATATGCAGAACGATTACTTGATGGCCTCGAAAAGCTTGACTGGCCAGAAAGCACCAAGGAACTTCAGCGGAACTGGATTGGCAAAAGCGTTGGCACCAAGATCTATTTTGCACTCACAAATTCTGAGTCAATTGAAGTGTTCACCACACGCGCAGATACCATTTTTGGCGTTACCTACCTCGTCCTTGCGCCTGAACACCCCCTCCTGAGCAATGCTCCTGAAGTCAAAGACTACCAACGCGAAGCATCCAAAAAATCAGAAATCGCTCGCCAGGACACAGATAGGCCAAAAACAGGAGTCCGCACAAACCTCATTGCCATCCACCCATTCACTGCCCAAAAGCTCCCCGTCTACACCTCTGATTATGTCCTCGCCCATTATGGATCAGGCGCACTTATGGGCGTCCCAGCCCACGATGATCGCGATGCGGAATTTGCCATCGCTATGCAATTACCCTCTATCCAGGTCCTCGAAAATGACATGTGCATTCATTCCGATTTTCTCAACGGCTTAAGCTCATGTGATGCACAAAAACTCGTGCAGCAAAAACTTACTGCGGCTCGTCAAGGCGAAGCATGCATTCAGTACAAACTCCGCGACTGGCTTTTCTCTCGCCAGCGCTACTGGGGTGAACCTATCCCCCTCCTTACCTGGAACGGTGTCACCATCCCATCTGACACCCTCCCAGTCACTCTCCCTGACATTGAGGCCTACCTCCCCATAGATGGCAAAAGCCCCCTTGCCAGTGCCCACGATTGGGTCCAAACGCCCAAGGGTACCCGCGAAACAGACACGATGCCCGGCAGCGCCGGCTCATCATGGTATTTCCTTCGCTTCTGCGATCCCCACAACACTGGCGCGCCTTTTTCCTTTGAAGCGCAAAAAAAATGGATGCCCGTTGACCTCTATGTCGGCGGCCAAGAACATGCCGTTGGCCATCTTCTCTATGCACGCTTTTGGACCAAAGTGTTTTTTGACGCAGGCCTCCTCAGCATTGATGAACCCTTCCAAAAACTTGTGCACCAAGGAATGATCCTAGGCGAAGATGGGGAAAAAATGTCCAAATCTCGCGGCAACGTTATCAACCCAGATGCCGTGATTGATCGTTTTGGTGCGGATAGCCTCAGACTCTACGAAATGTTTATGGGCCCACTTGAACGAGAAAAGCCATGGTCCACAGACGCCATTGAAGGCGTCTCCCGCTTCCTCCACAGAGCCTGGCGGCTTTGTCTGCAACTCGACGATACAGGTGACCTCGATGACAGAAAAATGACCCACACAACTATCAAAAAGGTCACCGAAGACATCGAAAACCTCCGTTTCAATACAGCAATTAGCCAGCTCATGGTTTTTGTGAACTTTCGGACAAAACGTGGCACCTTCCCCCATTGCTGCATCAAGCCATTTATTCAACTTCTAGCACCTTTTGCACCCCACATTGCAGAAGAGCTCTGGGAACGCATTGGTGAGTCAAATCTCAGCACAGCCCCCTGGCCAACCTTTGACGAAAATCTCATCCTACGCTCCCAATGCATTGCAGTCCAGATCATGGGGAAAACAAGAATAACGCTCGAGATCACAGAGAACGCAACCCAAGAAGAGATTATCCATGAGGCCAGGAACCACCCCAGCGTGCTGAGCCGCATCTCAATTGACACACCGATCAAAAAAACGATCTATGTGCCAGGCAGGATCGTGAATTTCGTCGTCTGAAACTATAGAAAATGCAGTTAAAGTACGATAGTGAGGGATGCTAACCTTTTGCCTGCTTCTCACATCCATCGCACACGCAGGGCCATCAGAGGATGCACAAGCGCGCCTTTTAGAGGCATTTATCGGCATCGGGAATAGACGCAACGCTCCAATACCTGACTGTGCAGGCAGCACGCCAGAAACGACATGCCCGATAGGATTGATCAATATCAGCATACCTAAACTGACTGAATTAGCAGACAAAAAAAAGCCACTTGATGATCTGCTTGAAGAATACTCAGAAAAATCTTACAAAGCAATAGTCTCAATATGTGAAGCAAAAAAACTGCCGCAAGAACACTTCAATACACTCGATAGAAATTTTGATAAAATAATACAAGAAAACAAAACCTCATTACAAGAATTCGCAAAAAAAATACAAGATTCTACGGATATTGCAACGATTTCGCATAGCACAATGTCTGTTTCCGAAGGAGTTTTACTTGCTGCCATCAAAACAAAAATGAAATCAATACCCAAACTAGCAGCACAAGAATCGGTCATACAAAACCTTCACTTAGATAACTCTTTTCTTGCTCACACAGAAGCCCACGCACTAACAACCACGATACTTGCTTTATACGAACAATCAATCCTTCTAAATAAATGCATCAGCGACGAAGAAACAAGGTGCCCCCCAGGCGATTTGTTTACGTATTATAAAGAAATATTACAAAACGAAACAGATATAAACGCTCACGCTCTGGAATTCAGTAAGCAAGAGCCTATCGCTAAAGAAAAATACTTAAATGAAATGGCGACAAAAATGAGGGCCCTTGCAGGCCTATGGCATCAAACAGAAGAAAATAGCTTCAAAACTCAACTAAGCGCACTCCATAATGCTAACAGCTACTCTCATGCTCAACGAATTCAACTAGGATTTGAAAGCTCACTACAATCATCAATTGTACTTAAATACACAACTATATACCATAAATTTGACGAGATCGGCCCTCTTTTTTCACAGATACAGAAAGAAAAAGCGCTCTTGTCACTCCTATCTCCCACTCCACAAATAACAGAGATCTTAGAAAGAGAAATTTTCATACAAAGAACAAATGCAAAAAAGACACGAGACCTGCTCAGTGTAATAAAAAAAATACCTTTATATCAATTTTCAATTGATCACGATGAATTTTTTCCTAATGACAACAAAATAAAACAAGAGCTTCTTGCAATAAGACACAACAACGTCACACTTGAAGAGATCGTGAACAAATTTTCTCGCTATATAACGAATTTCGCAAAATCCATGAATCAATACATCCCTATAGAAAAGCATATGCAAGCATTACGTAGAGCAAATACTCATCTATTCGATGAGTTTTCAGATATATCAATGAAGTCGCTTATATACAAATTATTGCCAATGATAGAAAGTAATAGTTGTTCAGAAATAACAGAAGAAAATCCAAGATATAATATCTACTGCAAAGAAGGAGTTATCTACTTTGCTCCTGCAAGCATCAAGGGCCAAAAGGCTATTGCATTTTCTCTCACAAACACTACTCCTTATCTCCTTGATCCAACAAAAACGAGCATTTCAGCTCTTCATGGGCCAATTGACATTAAAGACAACCCAGCATGTCAAGAGAACATAGTACATCAACTGTACAGCATGGCATTCGAAACAGATCCCGCTATTGTCATTAAAAATGCTACAGTATACAGAACAGATGCAGCTTGCTTTCTTGCAGGGCCTCAAGAAACAACAACAAGACTTAGTGACGATAACGTCAGCGACACTCTCTATGCAGAAAAAGAGACAACAGCAATGATACATCATTTCATTGAAAAAATTTCAGCAGACAATTTATCAACAGAGCTCGCGAAGAAACAATTAAAAATACTACAAAAAGTAGGAGATTTAATTTGCTTTATGTGCGCGGATGAGCGTAACCCTATTTATAAATATAAAATACCCGGCTGTAAATGCACGACCCCACTATGTACAACATGTGTTCTTAATCCAATGAATTATGCACGACAATACAGAGATAGCATCGTGCGTTGTTTTTTCTGCCAGAATCCATTAGACTTACGGGCCCCAACATTTCCATCCGAACTCCGGGAACTGCAAAATCCAGGGACGCTAGAGGACCTACAAACACGGGCTCGTCAACATATCTACGAATGGCTCTACAATGTCCCATAAAAGGAATACCATGCTCTATTTATTGATTATTATTAATGCTACGCGTCTCTCGGCACATAGCTTTGACAATTTTTCTCAATGTATCGCAGCCATTTCACCCATAACTAACATGTATATCATATCTACAAAAAAAAGCCTTTTGAACAACATAGACCTTTGCAAGAAATCTGTCCTTAAAGGGTACAAGTCAACAAGTTGCTACGTTGCAGAAATAGAACTATCAATAATACTAAAATATTTAAGTATCCATCGCCCACCATCAACTCCGTATCTCGCAGAAATTATTGGCACACATGACGCAAGCAACATAAGCATCAATTCGTCAACTGACAAGTGGATACGGACACTGCCACCAGGAGATACACAGTTTTATATTAATCAAGAAAAAATGAAGCAACTTATACTTTCTATATCAATAGAGCCGGAAGAATTACCTCTATGCTATTCCCATACTGATCTCGAAAAAAACACATACAAGCATTGGTTTAAAATAAAAACACTTTCTATCCTAAGAGCAGGCAACCTCTCAGCAGACATAGCCACATACAATCACGAACTTACCGCTTATAAAGAAGAGTGCAAGCTGAAAAAACTTTAGTTTTAAAATTGCTTTACCGATATAAATATAGTATGATAATATTATTATTTATTTTTATTTATTCTTACAC
>CAIUGE010000068.1 GCA_903898645.1 Oligoflexia bacterium
AAATTTTTACTTGCTTTTTTCCGTCTAACCGTGTCTTCTCTCATCTTGTAGCTCCTTTTTTTGATTTACTATCAAACCTGGAATACTCCAGGGGGAGCTACTTTTCAAACTTTAGCTTCAACTAGATTTGGGACATCCTCAATGTAAATACCTAACAACTAGTTAATTGCATACACACCTATGGCAGAAAAGACACTGTCTATGCGGTGAAAAAATACCTAGCATGTTCATCTTTTGTTTGTAACTGCTCAGCCTAAAAAATATTTAATTTTTTTGTTGATACACATTTTTGTAATATTTTTGCATGAACTGCACATCACAAGAGTCAGTATCCTTCCAGTCTCCACAGCGACTACGGTGCCCATCAGCAAGTCACTGATCAACATATGTGCCTCAACGGAGATGAACACTCGCTTCGCTTGCCATGAGGCCGCGGTGCGAAAAAAAATTAACTTAATCGTGCGCCGCTACGGTATTTAATGACTATAGATCGTAGATCTCGACCACAAGGAAGAGGTATTTTTCTCTTCCCGTCTTTTTCTTTAAAGAATTGGAGATTATGGTTGGAAAACTAGGAAATCTTTGACAAAAATATCTCTTTAAAATTCAATAATTCAGCGAGATTGAGTGAGATTTTTCGATGAGTGCCGCTATCCTCCTTGAAGGATATGCACTCAACAAAGGTCTTCCTTGAATCTCCCCCCAACTTGGAAACTCAAGGATTCCCTATTTAGGAAGTCGTCAATGCGAGTCCATGGACTCATATGGGATCGTCAAGTATGATCGGATTGTTGCAAAATCTATCGCCAATGCGTGCTTTCGTACGTCTAGATCGGCGGATTTTTTAATACCCAAATTGACGGATTCAATTTGGGTATTGCGTTTATGAGTACCGGATTTTTTAGATCACGTTATAGATAGAACCTTCATATCCGGTCATCTTCCAGGCATTCTAGGCATTCTAGGTATTCCATGTATATCAGGCATTCTGGGCATGTCAGTCATGTTATAGATAGCGCTTCCATATATGATCAGCCTCTTGCCGTCTTGATTCGCCTTAGATTCTATCTTTAGGCGCAATTCAATCTGTGTTGTGGATAGGACGTATATTCGGAATGAGAGGTACGTACCGTCGGCCATCTGCATTGGCTCCAGAGAGAGCGGGTCTGTCTAGGTTACGGACGTGTCAGAAATTAGCTGGGAATGAGCAAGAACAAGGTTAGTTTTTTGAAATTTGACTTCGATCGTTCTTTCGTTTGTGCTTGTGAGAGTCTGAGTATTGATGAAGTCACTGGACCTGACGGTATCAGCAAGATCATTAGAACCATGTATCTCGCTACAGTCGATACTTACCGTGAAGTTGTTTGAATCGCTCGCTGACGCTAGAAAAAATTCATTTTTGTGTTCTGCGAGCGTAAACATCTGTATTTTACTGAGCTTGAATTCCCCCTTTGGGAGGTCAGTATAGCGAGTCAAGGGGCTCAGGGTAGGGTCGTCGAGTATGATCGGATTATTGCAAGATCTACCGTCAACATGAGCTTTTGGTATGCCATGATTGTCTGGCGCGCTCTTGGGCGAGTCATGTTTACTTCCACAGGCTACCATGAAAAACATTGCTATGGTAGCTGCGGTCAGCGTACCAGTACCGGAAATTGTTGTTCATCACTTAACTCTTTTCTTTTTATAGTCATCAGCGATTAGGCGCATTGCGTTATATTAATAAGAAAAGCTTGTAGCACGTCGGATTTGGATAGTCCAGTATTTTCTATCAAGTGGATTTGCTAGGTGCCATTTCTGAAGGAAAGCCTACGCTGTCTTCATCCTTTTAGGTAAACTGCGTCTTTCCGCTTCCTTGCACATGAGTCGAATCGGCGTTCCTGTAAAGCCCCACATACGGCGCATGCTGTTGGCTAGAGTGCGCTCAAGCGTGACGTGGATTTTTTTAGGATCATTGACGTGGAAGACAAACGATGGCGGATGACTCCCTACTTGATGGCAATAGAAGAACTTGGCATGGGCTGGATTGTGTTCCATTGCTTCTTTTTGGATAAAATCGGTTAGTTCCTTCGTGGAGACACGTAAACGGCGCTCTTCCAGAACCTTGACGATGAGTGCAGGGAGTTGCTGGAGACCTTGGTTGTGCTTTGCACTGATGTAGACGATAGGTGCATAGTGCAGGTGCCCCATTTGTTCGCGGATATGCGTTTCGGCAAGTGTGCGAGTGAATCCCGAGCCCTTATGAGTATCCCATTTGTTAACCACAACAATAATGCTTGCACCGGCTTGTTCAATAAGACCGCTGATTTTCTCGTCCTGATCAGTCACGCCTTGGGTGCCATCGAGCATAAAAAGTGCAACGTCTGCGGATTCTAGCGCTTGTCTTGTGCGTACGACGGAGAGGACTTCAACGCCCTGGTTGGTTTTGTCTTTTCGCCGAATACCGGCAGTATCAATAAGTTCGTACTGCGTATCACCAAAAGATACCTTGAATGTGACTGCGTCACTGGTTGTGCCGGCAATAGGGCTAACGATCATACGCTTTTCGTTCAAAAGTGTGTTCATGAGTGTCGATTTGCCAACATTAGGTCGCCCAATAAGTGCAATTTTCGGTATTCTAAGATCCTCGGGCTCTGCTTCTACTGGAGTTGCATGTTCCATGATAAGACCTTTAAGGTCCTCAACGCCTCGATTATGTTCAGAGGAGACTAAAATAAGATCATCAAGCATGACAGTATAAAAATCAGCTATATTGTCTTCATGTTTTGGGTCATCTACCTTATTGACGACTGTCACAGCATGCTGTGGCTTTGTAGGTGCATAGGTTTTGCGTTTGAGGGAATGGAAGAGCTCTAGATCGCCGGGCAAAACCCCATCTTGATAATTGACCATAAAAAGGATCATGTTGGCTTTTTTGAGTGCCTCAATGACTTGCTCTTCAATTTCTGCTGCAAAACGTCCTTCTCCTAGGCCTCCAGTGTCCACCAAACGGATGGCGAAATTTTTACCAGGCATTTGCCAGAACAGATCTCGCTCCAGCCGATCCCTTGTAACGCCTGGGGTGTTATGAACAAGATTGTCCTTACGCCCTATAAGGCGATTGAAGAGGGTTGATTTGCCGACATTTGCGCGTCCTATGATGACAACTTGGTACATGCTAAAGACCTTTCCTGACATAGCCAAATCGCTGCAAGTCACGAGCGTTTTTGCTCCATCCTGGCAATGTTCGGACCCGTAATCTCAGCATGACCTTCGTCCCTAAGAAATCTTCGATTTCTAAGCGTGAACGAGTCCCAATTTCTTTGAGCTGGATGCCTTTTTTTCCGATCACGATACCTTGTTGTGACGAGCGCTCAACAAATATAGTAGCTTCAATCTCATTGAGGTGCTTTTTTTCATGGAAGGCATCAATTTCAACTGCACACCCATAGGGGATTTCTTCTTGGAGGCAGGAAAAAAGCTGTTCGCGAATCTTTTCGGCGACAAAATACCGCTCAGGCTTATCTGACAGCTGGTCTTCAAAGAGAGGTGGTCCGATAGGCAGAAGCGCCTGAGTCTGACGAAGGAGTTCTTCGACGCCTGCTCCAGTATGCGCTGAGACGGAGATCATAGCCATAACCTGCAGTTCTCTCTCCTTGGCTTGCTCTGCAATCACTTCCATAGACACACGTGGAGACCCTTGGTCACTTTTTGTCGAGAGGATAAAAATAGGCTTTTTACTCCCCTTAAGAGCATCAAGGACAGTCAGTTCGCGTTTCAAGACGCTGTCTGGCTCAATAAGGTACCAGATCACATCTTGCATACCAATTGATCTGACGGCCTCATGCATCATAAAATCGTTAAGACCACCCTCAAGAGCATAGTGGATGCCTGGAGTATCTGTAAAAATAATTTGGCATTCTGGTTTTGTGAGGATACCAAAAAGCCGTTCTCTTGTTGTCTGTGCTTTTGGTGATACAATAGCGACCTTCGCGCCTAGAAGCGCATTCAAAAGAGTTGATTTTCCAGCGTTTGGTCTTCCTAATAAACCAACGTAACCTGCTCGGTGGTCTAACATGATGCACCAAGGAGGGTGATGGCGAGTTCTGCTGCTTTTTGAGCTGCATCCTTCTTTGATTGGCCTTCGGCAGTTGCAAGAACTTTATCTTTCATACGAACCTCTACTTCAAACGTTTTGGCATGGTCTGGTCCCGAAGATTCTCTGAGATGGTACGTAGGTGTAATCTTCCACTGCGCTTGCATAATTTCTTGAAGCTGTGTTTTGTAATCGTAGAAACACAGCATTTCTCGGCGTTCAGAAAAAAGTGGGACAAATAATGATCGAATGACAGGGTACACTGACGCAAATCCTCCGTCTAGATAGACAGCTGCTATAACGGCTTCAAACGTACTACTGAGGATGGATGGCTTTTTCTCCCCTCCAGTACGAATCTCACCTTTTCCGAGCTTAATAACGACATGGAGCTCTAAACCTAGTGCAATCTGTGCGAGCGTCTTTTCGTTCACAATAGCCGCCCTCATTTTTGATAACTGGCCTTCGTTAGCGCACGGAAATGACTCGAGCAAGATGTCTGATAAAATAAGGTCGAGGATCGAGTCTCCTAAAAACTCAAGCCTTTCATTATCTCTATGTGCAACAGGCCTATCTTGGTAGTATTCATGTCCGAAAGACCTATGCGTCAGTGACTGCACAAGAAGCATTCTATCGCCGAATACATAGCCCAGTCGCTTTTGCAATTTTTCTAATGTCACTATGGGCAGGGCTCCCGTTAGTGCGCCACTCTAGAGCTTTTTCGAACAAAAGTCAACTTATTTTTATACAATGACACATTGGGTCGTATTTCTGAGTGCCCCGATAATCAAAAATTTTGTTGTGATCATGTCAATAACCTGTGAACATGAAGCTGCATGAGGGGGTGGGTGTGGTAGGAATATTTATTGCATTTTTAGCATATGGTATTGAGGTTCGCATTTTGCATACTAACGACCTTCATGCTCGATTTTTGCCTGAGCGTTTGGCAAGAGATACGCGCCCTTTAGGGGGGTTTGCTCAGCTAAAAACCATACTTAATCAATTAAGGACAGAGCATACGGTTCAAGTGGATGCTGGAGAATGGTCTGAAGGGGGTATTTTCTTTAGTCGAGGTGGGGCAAATAAGACCCGCAATCTTTTGGAGTCGCTTGGCTATGAAGCAGTTGGCCTTGGCGAGCACGATCTCTATAATGGCTTTGAGACACTTTCTGAGACGCTGAGACCAGGAGCTCTTCATTTCTTAGTCTCAAATATTGATTGGGACGGTAACGCACATCGTGCAACTATTGAGCCTTTGCTTGAGCGTTACTGGATTAAGGAGTTTGATGGAATTCGCGTGGCCTTCATTGGACTCATGACATATGATTATATCCGTGAGCGAGGTATGGGTGAAATTAATATCACTGAGCCTTTTTTTCACGCAATGCGTCTTGCTTCAGACCTGAAGCGTGATCACCATGTTGATGCAGTAGTTGCATTATCGCATAACTCGATTTTTTCCAATCAGTGGATTTTACGAAGCGCTCCGGACCTTGATATGATCATTTCCGGTCGCGATCATGCCATGTATGGGCCAGTCCAGGTATCAAGACTCCATGCTCATCCTGGCTGGATTGTTGAAGCAGGTTCCTACGGACAGTATGTTGGGGCCGTTGATATTGAGATCAACAAAGGAGAGCCGCCACGGCTTATTGCGTCTCATATTCACCCAGTTTTGGCATCAACCCCGCAGGATGAAGAGATGGCCGCTCTGATCACGAAGGAAAAAAGCAATTTTGATGCTTGGGAGAGCATTGGGATACAAAACCACCTGTTTCTTACGCATGGATCTTTAGAAAGGGCCGATAATCTCTTAGGGCATGTAGTTGCTGACGCTTACCGCGAGGCATTAAGTACCGATATCGGTCTTGAAAGTTCGAGATTTATCTATGAGGATATTTTGCCTGGAGACCTGAGTCTAGCTGATTTGGCAAATGCACTTACAACATACCATATTCAAGAAGAACGCTCCAACCGGCTTGCTAAGCTCAGTATGGCAGGCAGGGATGTTGAGTGGCTTTTGAATCTTTTTATCATGTCTCATGAAACGTCCGGCTTCTTATCGATCAGTGGTTTGAGGGCAGTTTTTGATCTTATGCCCCACCATACACAATGTTGTTTTGCTGGCTATGCGCATACACTGACGGAAGCAGCGCCTCCGGATGGCTTGTGGCCAAAAGCCATGGCACGTCTCCAGGACCGATATCCCGTACGTAAGGTGACTCTTGAGCATGACCAGCCGCTCATTGCAAATACCATCTACACTGTTGCTTTGAGTGAAGGTGTCCTTAATATCATCCGGAGCATGAGCACATCCATTCCTGTCCCTATTGATCTGAGTTCGCTTGTAATGACTGATATTCAAGCTGTTGATGCAACTGAAGCATTCATGAAGACCCCTGGAAGATTATCTGCTGATGCTATTGAGCATTTTGCACCATCGCGATTCCAAACATTGCAGGCAAACCTTGGATTTATTAGAACACAGCAGTATCTCGCTATAGAAGACGGCCGCCTTGGTGTGCATATTACCGTACATAACTTAGGTGCTGAGAAATCACATTCATCATGTCGGTTGAAATCTCTAGGTATCGATCCACAGCGTATTCCTGAACTTGAACCCGGCGCTCATCACAATTTTTCTTGGTTCAGAGAAAACCTTAAGGATCCTGTCCAGGTTAAGATAGAGTGCCGCGGCTGGTCTCCTATAAAGCAGCATACAAGCCTGATCCTTTGGCCTTCAGCTCAATGAACCAAGAAATGAGATGTCTGCCGATGCACGATCATATATCTGGTCAATGATGCGAACTGAAGAGACACTCCCCGGTGTACTATGAGCTCCTTGTGGGAGTAAGACGCGGAGGTATTCTGGGGTATGCCCTGATTGCCAACCATCTTTTGGCTGCTCCCATAAAACGCGGTCGAGATGAGTACGAGTGCTCTGGATTGTCATCATAAGAGATTTTTGCCGTTTCATACTCAACTCTGTGAGAGTTTTACGTCTCCCTGCACGCTCGTGCAGAGGAACACTGTTCGGAAGTCTAGTAGCAGGCGTCCCTGAGCGCTCGCTATAGGGGAATACATGAAGTCGCGTCCAAGGTAGATCCTGCATCAGATTATAGGTCTCTTGAAAATCAGTCGTTGATTCACCAGGGAACCCAGTTATGATATCAATTCCAACATATAGTCCTTGAGTTGCTTGCAAAGCTTTGATGGCATCCTGTGCGCTGTAACGTCTTTTCATGCGCCGCAAGATAGAATCCAAGGGACTCTGTAACGCAATATGGATGTGAGGGCAAATACGATTTGCGTATGTTTGCATAGTCGGCAGTATTGCGAGACATTCTAACGGATCCAGAGAGCTAAGACGTAACCGCTCAAGTGGGGTTTCTTGCATGATGCGCTCAAGAAGGTTAACAAGCCCTACTCCCCTCTCCTGTTGATAATCGCCAATATTAGTTCCGGTAAGAACAATTTCCTTACCAGGATAGCGCAGGACGGCTTCAATAATAGCGTCTTCTGCAATACTTTGTGCGGGCCCGCGCCCATAAGGAATAACGCAGTAGGTGCAAAAAGCATCGCATCCTTCTTGGATTTTTAAGAAAAATCTCGTTTTTGTCGTAGGGTGGATGGTGAGGAGTGCCCGATCAAATTTTTTGTGTGGTGAGAAACTCGCTCAGCTAGCACATGATGGTTTTTGCGTTCACCTTGTATATAGGCAACAATAGATGCGCGAAGATCTTGTTTTTCATGATTTCCAACAACGCACACATTATGATGATCCCATAAACGGGTCTCCGCACCGCACCCAGTGACAACAATCAGTGCCTCGGGATCCTGCTTTTTAAGCTTCCTAATGATCCGTTCTGCTTCCTTGTCAGCGGCATCAGTCACACTACAGGTATTCAGTACATGAAGGGGTTGATCAAAATCCTGAAGCATTTGTCGAATCGCTTCACTGTCGGCTGTATTTGCTTTACAGCCCATTGTATGCACATGTACCATTTATGTCCTACTCCATAGTGGCGATATAGGTGCGCTGATGGCCTCGATGGATCCACCGCCCAGCAGTTCATCGTCACCGTAAAAAGCTATAAATTGTCCTTGAGCCATAGCACGAACAGGCTCGCGAAACATTATTTTTGCAGTAGCATTTTCATAGCATATAATGGAGCAGGAGTATGCACGTGATCTTGGTCCGAACTGAGCTTCGCAGAGGGTCGTTTTGAGTTGGTCGATAGGCCGCACCCAGCAAACATCAATCAGAAGCGCCTCTTTATGGTAAAGCATCTCTTCTTCACCGATAAGTACAGCTTTGTCGAGTTCGTGAAATCCAATGACGAAGAGCTTGATTTCTTTCTCCTGCTTATCCATTTCTAAAGGAAGTTGGTCACTTTGGCCAATGTAAAAACGGTGCATACCTGTATGCTGACCCGCAATGACGCCATTCAAAAATCGCAAGACTCCCCGGGTTCTCAGGCTGACAGGGATATGGCTTTCAATGAATTGGATGAACTGAGGCTCGGTACGAAGGCAAGTAGACCTAGCATGCTCCTCGGTCGGAAGCTCGAGTCCACACTCTTTGGAAAGCTTAAGTACCATGGATCGTGTTAGGTTCCCCAGTGGTGTGACGATGCGCGCAAGCTCTTCCTGCTGGAGATGGAAGAAATAAAAACTTTGATCACGTGCCCTGTCAGCAGCTCTATGGACTCGATGAATCTGCTTACGCGTATCGAAGAGAATCTGTGCATAATGACCCGTTGCAATTTGCTGAAACCCCAGCTCAGTTGCGGCATGCAGGAGCGTGCGAAGGCGCATTTCAACATGGCAGGACATACATGGATCGGGCGACTTATTTTGGACAACCTGATGAATAAATTCATCAACGATACGTTCTTCAAACATTTCGTCGTGCTGCACAACGTTAAGCGGTATCTTGAGCTTGTGACTCATTTCTTGAGCACGATCTTCACGAAATGTTTCATGGCAGTATGTTGATCTTTTTTTGCCATGCATCCGTATATAGAGTCCGACTACACGAAAACCTTGATTTTTCAAAAGGGCGGCGGTGACAAAACTATCAATGCCGCCACTCAGCCCGACGAGGATATCTTTATTCATATTTTCCTAATGTTGCTAAAAACATAGTAATATCGTGCATCCCAATACCATCTCCATACGAAATTCTCACTGCGCGTGAAGCTTCATGTATGGATCTTCCCATACTGATCAGCACATGGGATGGCTCTCGCGTGCCACTTGCGCACGCGGAGCCACTACTGACTGCAATGCCCTCAAGATCAAGAAGTTCGACGAGTGTGTCATGATGTGGCAAAATGTTTATGATATGTGCAGCTCGAGGTACAGTTGCGCCATGGATCTCGATTCTTGGAAACTGTTGTTTGAGTTGTTGTTCAAAATATTCCTGAAATGGTCGCCATTTCTGCTCAAAAATTTCGCTATCGATTGTAGGTAATGCGGCACCTAATGCAACTATATGGAGTAGAGATGGCGTCCCAACTGTTTGAAACAGCTCGCTGGACCGAATAAGCCCGCATCCCGCAAGGGCCCCTACCTTATGTCCAGAAAGTGTTATAAAGTCAGCAGTACCCCAAGGAATAGCTACCTTGCCCCAGGCTGCAATTGCATCCATATGCACCAATATGCCTCGTGTACGGAGTTCCTCAAGAATCTGTGTATCGAGGATGACACCTGTTTCATTGTTAACAAGCATGGCACTAACAAGGCGTGTCTGAGGCTGGATCAATGCGTGCAGATTCGCCAGGGAGCCGTCTGCTTGGAGTTGGACGGTACTGACCGTTCCCCCTTGCTGCTCCCACCATGGAATCATTTGGAGTGTCGAGCTGTGTTCACCCTGGCTGACGATCCAGTGTGCGCCAGGGTGAAAAGCTTTTTGTATAACACGGCGATTACTTGCAGAGCCGCTCTCCGTCACACTGAGATGCTCGGGCATACAGCGGCAATGTTCTGCCAAAGCATCTCGGGTTGCTCTTATGATGCGTGCCGACTCTCTCCCATAGCGGTGCACACTTTGTGGATTTGCCCAAAGATCAAAGTCGGCAATAGCCTGCTTCACAGCAGGTTTAAGAGGCTCTCCTGCGCTATAATCAAGATAAAGAGCGGTCTTTATCATCTATGTCCGCCATAAGAAAGGAATCGGCATCAAAGGTAGCTATTTGCTCCTTACGTGTATCTGTACCACGAGCTTTACGGAGAAGATCCCCTATGGATGTGGTAGCTAAATAGTCCTGCATCAGGAGACCTAGGTTTTCAAAATAGCTCTTGGTTAAAAGGAACTCGATTGTATCACTTTTAAGGTCCCCTGTGCCGACAAGATCACGCGCCGGGTCAATATTTTCATCAACACTTATGAGGATATCTTTGATGCTAATCATATCAGCTGATTGAGAAAGGACGTACCCACCTCCTGGGCCACGAACACTTTTGACGACATTTCCTTTTCTAAGCCTTCTGAAAAGTTGTTCCAAGTAATGAAGCGATAGTTTTTGTCGCTCTGATATTTCCTGTAAACGAACTGGATGGCCTGTTGCGTGGAATGAGAGATCCAAGACTGCTCGAACTGCATACCGACCTTTTGATGTTAATCGCATGAATTATTTCCTCCCCTGGTTACAAGACAATCCTCGGTACCATGACCTATCGAGGTCGTCAACTACTGATAAAATCGTGGACTTTTATATGATATATTGCCATCTTTCATCCTATGTACCTTTGGTATGAAGGAATGGTAACATATGCTGACATGCATCATATCGCGTCCCGATTAGCACTTGAGCTCACAAAGCCCTCGTCAATACATATCATGGCTCCTATGGGTGCTGGCAAGTCGACTTTTGCAAGAATGCTCTTTGAGGCAAAAGGTTGTGTCACATTTGCTGGAAGTCCAACATTTGGCATTGTCCATGAGTACCAAGATGGGGCACATATGGACTTTTATCGTCTTAAGCATAAGGATGAAGTAGAAGCAGCTGGTATCCCAGAGTATTTTTTTGCACGTTCCTTAATGATTGTGACTGAGTGGATAGATCTTTTCCCTGATTTCTATCATGAACTGTATATGGATGCCCCTGGTCCATTTTTTTCTATCCAAATCACTGTTGAGGGTGAAGTGAGATGTCTTTCAATAAAAAAACGTAGGGGCTGACTATGTATGAAATATTTTTTCTCAGTAAAAATGGTAAAGTTTATGGTCCATTTGATTCGTCGCAGCGCGTAAAAATGCAGCAGCAAGCAGAGTGGTCAACCTTTGGATGGATTATTAATGATCCTACAATTGGATGGGAATGTCTTTGGGAAAAGCCGATTGAAATACCCCCTTTTCATGGCAAGAAGACACCACATAAGCCTCTCGCCTTAACTGCTTTGTGCCATAACTATAAGCATGCCCTTTCAGGGAAGATTGTTTCATTTTCTTCGACTGAGTGCATTTTTCAGCCATACCGACCGTGGAAACGTGTACAGCCACATTTTATGCCAGGTGAAAAGCTTGTGCTTAATCTACTTCATACAGAAACTCATGTTTCGGAATCTTTACAGGTACAGCTCTTGACATACAAGCGAGAAAAAAATGTATGGTTTTATACGTGTGCATGGCATAGTGTGCCCCAGTGTCTTAAAGCGGCAGCTCAATAGAAAGATCGAGTGCTATTTTTCTTATTTTCGCTTCAATAATTGAATGGTTTTTTTTGTCACTTATAAGAGTTGCAATTTCTAAAAGATCAGGATGGACTTCTGGCAAAAATAAAGATGTCCCTTTTTTAATAGAGGACCAAAGACGAAGTATTGTTTGAATCTGAAACTCTTTGGATCTTTTTTTTATTTCTGTCTTTGTTTCTTCAAGCTCTCGTCTGAGGTCGTCTTCATTGAGACCTATCATGAGATCTTGAGATACTGTTTGCGAGTCGCTGACGGCAATCAGCGTATAAAAACCTTCTGGAACAGGGTCTGTTTGCAATTCACAAACAGTGTCTGAGATGCGTTGACATATAACAGGAATGTTTTGGTCATAAACAGAACGAATAGCCCCCGCTTTGCCGTGAAAAGAAAAGGCGATATTGGTGATTGGGTGAGACACGATAAATTTACCTTTTTCGTTGAGTAAACTGATATTTTTAGGCGATTCATGAGGGATAAGAAAAATCACACAAACAAAAGCACATGCCACAAAAGCCACAAGAAGCATTCTTTTTGATGAGCGGGTTGCTTTTTTGTGCGCTGCTTTTAGTTCTTGCGCAGGCACCATGCTTGTTCTATCATCGGACCCTTCTTGAATAAGTCGTTTGACTTCAAAAATATGACTATCAACCGAACTTGTCGTATTCATGTAGGAGTGATCAATGATTGGCTTTTTTTCTCCAAATATACTTTTATAAGTATCCCATTTTGGCATCCCTTTTTTCCAAATAAGAGTTTCATCGCTAATGATGGATTGAAGAATAAGTGCTTCGAGATCTTTTTCGCTCAGAGGCCCCTTTTTTTCATCTTTATAATAGTACCATTTGTCTCCCATTATGCGTCCTTTCTTTGATGCGGACAAACTAATTTGTGGTCCCTTTTTTCTTTTTTATCTGCAATAAAATTAAATATTTCAACTTCTATGAGCGAGCTATTCTTGTAGAGTTCATCGAGATTCTCGAACATAAAAGTGCCAATGTGCTTTATTTCTTGACTTAGCTCTTCGGAGACGCTTTGCCATGCCCACAAGAGTTCTATGTCGTTCTTTAGCATTTCTTTTGCCAAGCTGTCTGGCATGCCTCTTGTACTAGCAAGAGTGCGTATTTTTTTTCTTTCATCTGCAATTATAGTTAACTCATTATAGAGAGAAGAAAAAATAGGCGATTGAAAGAATTCATTTTTAATTATTTCTGGCAATAATTTTTCTTGAATCGCGCGTAGCAAAAAGGAGTAGCCCCCCTGTTTGTTTTTTGAAAAATTCTCTTTGAGCCACAGATAAGAAGCGTCGTATTTTTTTTTCATTTGCTCAATGTGGTTAAGTGCTTCCTTGAAATTACAGGTATCAAAAAGAGAGACGATTGCTGCAAAAACCGCATCAGGAGCAAAATCGTTTATCTGCATTCCTGTGTTGATACTTAAATCGTACTCCCCTCTTCTTTCATAAATCCAGCTTAAGACAGTAAGTGCTTTTGGAGATTTATGTCGCATTTTTTTAATAGCTTTTTCCGAATCGTCATACGCTTTATATTCATACAGCGCTCTTGCTATATTAAGATAGAACTCATCACTTTGATGCTTAAATTGATCGATATTTTTCCATACAGAAAAGAACAGACTCTTGTTCGTTTTTCCTAGAGCTTGACGCATGATGTAAGAATTAAAAATTTCATCATTCATTCGCATCGCCTTTGGAATCAATGGTTGTGAGCGAAGAAAACCGATAACAAATGGCGAATGTTTTTTGCGAAAATCTTCATTGAGTATTTTTTCAAATACACGGTATATTATTTTTCTTTCAAATGGCAAAAGAGATTCAATTGAGATCTTGTGTATTTTTTCAACATCAGATTCTCGTATTTTTAATCCTGGTATTTTTTTTTGAATCTCAAGTAAACATCCTAAAGCCGCTATCTGAACACCTTGAAGCGATGACGTTCTGCTTTCATCTATAATTTTAGTGAATTTTTTTTGCGCAATATGATAAAGACGAAACTTTAGATACATTCGTGATTTGACGTATTCTCGGATT
>CAIUGE010000069.1 GCA_903898645.1 Oligoflexia bacterium
CATTCACATTAAGCGCAAATTCGGCAGCAGGCGCACTTGTCCCAATACCCACAGCCCCAGGGTAATAGATCTGAGAAGAACTACTTGTTGTCCACTGACTACTCACTACCGAAGAAAAAATCGTATTCATCTGACTTGCCGAAATAGGATTTCCAGCACTAAACGTATACGGAACCGCCGCATGCGCAGACAAAAACGTCATCATGCAGCATACCGCAATTCTACCCACTAGCTTATGCATAAAAACACTCCATTTCTACTTATCTCATTCCAAAAATACTTATTATCGCACTAATGCACATAAAAAATACCCAATGGGTGCTGGCTATCAGTCGCCAAGGTAACAGGAGCATTCGATGGGTTATAAATCCCCACCGTATCGCCAACATTTAAATACAAAACAGTATTGATGATAAAGTCCGACCCACCGTTATTTACGTAGCAATTTTGCTGTGCTGCACGTACACCATTTTTATTGACATAGATAATTGCCGTACCAGTTATCGCGGTTGCCAAGTAACAAGCTGCACTGACACTATAGAGTCCTGCAAGTGGCGCGGTAAATAGCCCTGTCGTTGTATTATACGAACTAGTAGTATCGAAATTCTTTGTTGCATACACCAGATAATTACCAGGACTTGCTGTGGCGCCATTACCAACATAGGCCGCTTGCGGGCACCGCACTCCATTAATATATGCATTCCCACTCACATTCACGTCGCCATTCGCATTGAACATAAATCCAGAAGCAGCAGGCGTCCCCACCCCTATGGAGCCAGGGTAATAGATCTGAGAAGAACTACTTGTTGTCCACTGACTACTCACTACTGAAGAAAAATTCGTATTCATCTGACTTGCCGAAATAGGATTTCCAGCACTAAACGTATAAGGAACTGCCGCATGGGCCCGAAGAACTAGCAAACAAAACAAAGCAAAGCAATCCCTACTGCCATACACTACCCCCGCAGGGACAGTATCAAAGTTATTCTTATTGTCAAACAGTTGGCAAAAAAAAGGGGGAGTGCGATTGCACCCCCCCTCCCTATTCACATGAACAAATAATTACTCTACTGGACCTTTGTTCAAAGCTGCCTTGAGCTTATCACCAAGGACATCACCCATAGATGTCTTCTTGGTGCGCTCGCCCACATACTGATCATAGTGCGCGCGCTCTTCTGTACGACCAAGCTGCTTGATCGACAGACCAATGCGGCGTTCCTTTGGCTCAATCGAAAGGATCTCAGCACGGACAACATCACCTACATGCAGAACATCTGATGGCTTCTCAACACGATGATCGGCAATTTCACTGACATAGACCAGGCCTTCAATCCCTTCTTCTAGCTCAACAAAAGCTCCGAAGTCAGTAAGCTTGGTAATTGCACCTTCAACTGCCTGTCCTTGACGATAACGGGACTTGATATTTTCCCAAGGATCACGCTCAAGCTGCTTAATACCTAAGGAAAACTTCTCAGAGGCCTTATCAATACCCAGCACAACTGCACGGATAGGATCAGCTTTCTTGAATTTTTCTGAAGGATGACCAAACTTCTTGGTCCAAGCTATGTCACTCACGTGCACAAGACCATCAATGCCCATACCAATATCGGCAAAAACACCAAAATCTGTCACCGACTTGACTTCGCCTTCAACAATCGAACCAACTGGAAATTTAAGCTCAAGAGCATCCCAAGGATTATCCTGCAATTGCTTCAACCCAAGACTGATGCGCTTGCCACGAGAATCAACTTCGAGCACTTTACACTCAACTTCATCACCAATTGCTAAAACTTTCGATGGGTGCTTCACGCGCTCTGTCCATGACATTTCTGATACATGGATAAGACCTTCAATCCCGTCTTCAATCTCAACAAATGCGCCATAGTCTTTCAGGCTAACAATTTTGCCACGTACTTTGACACCAACTGGGAATTTATACTCAGCTTCATCCCATGGATTTGGTGACACCTGCTTGAGCCCAAGCGATACACGCTCTTTCTCACGGTCATACTTAAGAATCTTGACCTTCACTTCATCAGCAACAGCAAAAAGCTCACTAGGATGCTTAATTCTGCCCCATGACATATCAGTGATATGCAAGAGTCCATCCATACCACCTAGGTCAATAAACGCGCCGTATTCAGTGATATTTTTCACTGTACCTGTCACAATCGAACCTTCTTGCAGATTCGCAAGCGTTTCCGCTCTCTGCATTTCGCGTTCTTGCGCAACGACCGCACGACGGGAAAGCACAATGTTTCCACGCTTCTTATTAAACTTGATGATCTTAAACTTCAGCTTTTTGCCAAGGTACTTGTCGAGGTTCTTTACTGGCTTCGTATCAAGCTGGCTGCCAGGCAAGAACGCCTTGACACCAATATCAACAGACAACCCGCCTTTGACCTTCGCAATGACTGTTCCTTCAACAAGTTGATCTTTTTCACATGCTTGAGAAATTTCATCCCATGCACGAATGATCTCAGCTTTGTCTTTTGAAAGAAGCATGAAACCATTGTCCATCTCCATACGTTCAAGGTACACACTCACGACATCGCCTACGACGATATGCGCAACGCCTTCTGCATCCTTGAATTCCTGAATAGGCACAAGACCTTCACACTTGTAGCCAATATCAACGGTCACGTACTCTTCGCCTAAAGAGACGACTGTGCCATCGATAACTTCGCCTTCTTTGATTTCTTGCTGACGCTGAGATGCTTCAAAGAGTTCCGCAAAACTTTCTTCGTAATCTTCAATCTCAGCTTCTTGCTTGATAACTTCAGGCTCAGATTCAAATGCTTGCATCCAATCCTGATTTTTTGGAATGCTCTTTTCCTTCAATGACTTTGCTTCAACCTTGCCTACCATAAATTTTGTATTGGCCTTTCTTTTATCTGGAGGAAGTTGCCTCTACCGCAATGCAGTATATGTCTGGCATACAAACCTCTGGATTCCATCAACTATGATGACCAATAGCTGTACCAAATCCTCTCTCCACCTGTCAACAAATAGCACTTTTTATCGCCTGGAATACGTCCTGTTCACTTTGTTCTAAACATGCATAATCGTGAAACCTGCATGTCTGGCGCACACAAGGAAAGCAGTCTGGAACAATGCGTGGCTGCACGATGACGATCTGTTGCCCGCTACGCACCCGTGGCACTGTCTGCCTCAGATCTCCTGCCCCCCATACGAGAATCAAGCGCTCTGTACCAAGGAGTGCCGCCATATGAGCAAGCCCCGAATCATTCCCTAAGAAAAAAGCCGCATGTTTTAAAATACATGCGAGCGCTGCAGGCTCTTGTGAAACAACGGAACTGAGCATGCCCTGCGGCTCCCGGAACGGCATGCCAATAATGAGTCCGGGCATTTGGTAATGCATAGCCAACTTCTCAGCTACGGCAAGAAATTTTGCCTCAGGCCAGGTACGAGACAATGCTCTGCTGCCTGGTGCAATAACAAAATAGGGCCTTTTTGGCGGCTCAATACATGCAGCTCCCCACTGCACAAAAGGCTCATCAATAAGAGGAGCATCAAGTAATCGCACGTAAAGCTCAGAGCGGTGACATGCATTGTCATATCGGTGAATATCATTAAGAAAAAGCCACGCCCCGTCTTTTGCCCATCCGGTACGTTTTTTGATACCCATACGATAAAGAGCAAATGCAGATGACAGGGAAGGCGTGAGCGTTATAGCCCAATCTGCATTAATATGTGCATCTGGACTGAGCACCTCATCAACGAGGTGCCGGTACTGGAGAGATTGCACCCAGGGTCGCGCAAGGACTGTAATATGAGATGCTCTTTTTCTGAGCTGCACAAAAAAAGGATATGCCATGATCTGATCGCCCACCCAATTGGGCGCCCTCACGACCACTTTCATACGCGAGCTCTGAGATCCCACTCACCAGACTCCAGTGGCCCAAGATTTCCCTTAAATCTTCGGTGTGTCCAAAGCCACTGAGCGGGATGCCGATCGATGGCTGATTCCACAGCCCCAACATACTGAGCTGTTAGTTCACCCAATGAACCTTGTTCAAGCACAAAAGGCGGATGAACGACGATGTGGTGCTCAGAAAAAGATCGCCAGTTCTCAATCAAAAGGACTGGCACCTGGTAACGCTTGGCAAGGACTGCAACAACACTTGCAGTCCCAACGGGAACACCAAAAAAAGGCACCCGGACACCCACGGGTGGCCCAACATACTGATCAAGGACCACACCTATGGCATCTCCTCGTTTGAAAGCAGCCAAAATATCCCGCATCGTCTGAGGCTCATATGTTGCCTGCACCCCACACTGTGCACGGCCACGAGTAATAAGTCGATGCAGCCACTTAGGCTTAATGCTTTTTGTCACGATAAGGAGTGGCACCTGGAATTTTAAGGTGCACGCTGCTGCCATAATCTCCCAATTCCCGCTATGGGCCACCACACAGATAAAACCTCGACCTGCACGGTGAGCCGCCAGCAGATGCTCGCTCCCAACGACAGTGACATGTTTAAGAACATATTGCTTCAAACGCCCCAAAGGTAGAAGAAGCAACTCACAACAAAGACAACCAAAATGGTAGTAGCTCGCCATGATCAAAAACCGTGAGGGATGCGGCACAAATCGCTCCCAATTAGCCCGCACAACCTGAAACCGAAACCGGGTCAGATAAAAAAAAGTACCAAGGAAAAATCCAAAAAAAGAACGTACCATTATGGCCAGAGTACGCGCCGAAGTTCCTCTTCGCCAGCATCAAAAACAACTTCTGGTTCAAAAATAATCGAATTATGGGGCTCACATATTTTGACTGCATCCTTACCAGTCATAGCAAGCCGGGCACCAATCTGCTCAGCCCGTAACTGTAAAATACCTAGATCTACCACCTCTGCATGGTCCGGTAGCATCTCGTGCCCAACGATATCGTAGCCTGCGTCACGTACGGATTGCTCAAAGCAATTGGGATCTGCAAGCGCTGATACCAAAAAAACCTTCCCCCTACCTGGAGGCAAAACAAAACGTACGCGGCAATCCCCAGAACCACCCTTAGTACCAATAACAAAATCTGCAAAACACGTTGTCCATGGCCAATCACGAAAAAAAACGTCCCCAAATCGTTTATTGGTAACCAAACAAAGCCGTACATCTTGATAAATCCACGGGTACTGAAACGCATCGTCAAGAATGATCGTATCTGCAGTGATCATACGCGCCAAAGCAAGACGAGAAGCCCCCACGCCTATAATAGCTCCGGGTACAAGCTGCCGCAAAAGAGCAGCCTCATCCCCCCATAACGCACTGAGCGGCTCATGAGCTGCAAAAATACGAGAGCCTGGAGCTTTTTTTTTATACCCACGCAGCAAAATAGCAACAGTGCCTGGCGTGTTGCGCGCAATCCAGGCCACCATGGGCGTTTTACCAGCTCCACCTACCTGGATATTCCCTACACCAATAACGCGACTCGTTAATTTTCTTGGCCGGACAAGAAGCCTTCGAAGCATAGAAGCGCACGCCCAAAGATGCGAGATCATTGTGCCTCCAATTGCTTCACAATAGCCCGAAATGCTTCTTGCTGTTTATGATTATTGATAGCTAAAAGCGTTTCGGCGATACGTGCAGGCGTTGCAGCATTCCCAATCAATTCAGGCACAATATTTTTGCCTGCAATCAAATTTGGGAGACTGATAAAGGACTTGTACCCAGAAAGCATTTTAAAAAGCCAGAGCGTCACAGGATGTGTTTTATAGATCACTACGTGGGGACATAGAGCGCACGCTGCTTCTAAACTCGATGTACCCGACTTAATGATCCCAAGAGCGCTTTCCGCTAAAAGCTCAAGCGCAGGCACCTCAAGACACTCAACATCAAATTGCGCAAGATAGGCACGCACTTCAGACAACTGTGGGCATGGCACCACAATACGCATGGGCCTTTGATGGATAACAAGCTTTGCTGCATCCAGCATCACACGTGTATGTCTTTTTACCTCAGACAACCTGCTTCCAGGCATAAGAACCAGCATCTCCTGACGCTCTTTTGGTTCCGGTAACCGTGACAAGATAGGATTCCGCGCAGTAACTGCACGAACCCCTCGCGCTTTTAACCACTCTGCTTCAAATGGAAAGATACAGATAACAAGATCGCATTTTTGCAGAATCTTGACCCTATAAGCACGCCATATCCATACTTTAGGCGGGATATAGTAAGTCACCTTCATGCCAAGCTTTATGAGTTTCTTGGCAACATGGATATGCATCCCTGGATAATCAACTAAAATAATCTGATCTGGCCTCAGCTCAACAGCAGCACGAATGAGTGCACGGTAGGCATTCAGCACGTGAGGCAAGGCACCCAGCACTTCAACAAAGCCCATCACAGCAAGCTTGTCCATGTGAACGCCAGGTAGGAGCTTCAATCCCTGCGCAATACAGCAAGCCCCCCCCAACCCAAAATACTCCCCATCAGTCTCGGCAAGCAATCGCGCTGCATGCTGATCAGCTGAGGGCTCAATAGCTGAAATAAGAATTCTTCTTTTAACGGACGACACCTGACTCACTTTGACGAATAAAGGCAATAAGACCTTGAACTTCCAAACACTCTGATTCCATCTCAAGCAAGCACTGCTCTTTTGGGACATCAGGTCGTCCCCAAAGTTTTATAGCTTCATTAATACGCATAATGGTGTCGTTACTAAAGCCTCGACGACGCAATCCAACAATATTCGTTCCTTTAAGGACACATGGGCGAGATCCAAAGGCAATAGAAAAAGGCGGCACATCTTTTTCTACAGCAGAGTGCCCACCAATATAGGCATGCGCACCAATGCGCGTAAACTGCCCAACGCCTGTTACGCCACCTAGCGTCACATAATCGCCTAGCACCACATGACCTGCCAATGCTGCATTATTTGCAACAATGCAGTGATTACCAAGCTGGGAATCATGCCCGACATGAACACATCCCATCAATAGGCAATCTGAACCAATCTGAGTGACCCCACCACCTTGCGCGGTTCCTATATTAATCGTGACGTTTTCACGAAAAGTATTACGATCTCCAATCACAAGCCGTGTCGGCTCCCCTCGGTACTTTAAATCCTGAGGTACTTCGCCAATCACCGTAAAGGGGAAAAAAGTATTTGATTGCCCAATATCAGTATGGCCTTTAAGAACAACGTGACTTTTTAACACGCATCCAGCGCCCAAGGTAACATGTGGCCCAATAGTGCACCATGGACCTACCTCAACTGTCTGGTCAAGTTGTGCACGAGGGTCAATGAGTGCTGTTGGATGAATCATGCCCGCTCCAACATATTTGCCAAAATATCAGCCTCAGCCGCCTTGTAATCATCCACAAAAACATCTGCATGGAATCCCAGCATGCGTCCACGACTTTTTGTGACCTTTGCCTCAATGCGCATCTGATCCCCCGGCACGACAGGCCGACGAAACCTTGCATGATCAACACCGACTAAAATACAGCTCATCACAGAACCAAGATTCACAATGTCATCTTTCATACTTGGGTAGACACAAAAAGATGCAGCCTGAGCCATCGTTTCAATAATCAAAACGCCAGGCACAATAGCATTACCTGGAAAATGTCCCTGAAAATAAGGCTCATTATAAGAAACGCTTTTAAGCGCAACAACACGTGTACCTATACGCGCCGACGGTGGTGGCAAGAGCGACCCACTCCCAGGATCAATCTCTAAAATTCGATCAACCAGTAAGAACGGAGTCCTATGTGGCAAGAATCTACAGATCTCATCAATACCAATATCTTTTATTTTGCTCGCCATGGGACCTTCCTCTCTGTCAGCATCCGGCTCAAAAGAGCGTGGACACGAAAATGCTCTCCGTACTCCCGCTGAGGATTGCCTACCACAGCTCCTCCTGCAGGCACATCCTTCGTTACCATAGACACAGCGCCTACCTTGGCCCCATCTCCAACATGAACGTGGTTCCCTACCCCTGTCAACCCACCAATCATTGCAAATTTACCAATCGACGCATGCCCAGCAAGCGCCACACCTCCACAAAGGAGTGCGCCTTCAGCAACATGTGCATTATGCCCAACATGGACGAGGTTGTCGATCTTAACTCCCTTATCAATACGTGTCTCACCAAAAGTCCCGCGATCAACACAGCTATTTGCGCCAATTTCAACATCATCGCCAATCACGACACATCCAAGATGATAAATTTTTCTGTGCCCATCAATGCTTGGTGCATATCCAAATCCATCAGACCCAATCACCACATGAGCATGCAAACGCACACGCTCCCCAATCAGAGATTTTGGATAGATAGTTACTCCAGGAAACAAAATACTCCCCGTGCCAATACGAGATCCTCGGCCGATAAAGCAGTGAGGGCCAATATGGATATCGTCACCCAGCACGACATCATCTTCAATGACGACATAGGCACCAATCTGAACATTTTTTCCCATCATGATACTTTGACTTAATGGAACAGCTGAAAACTCAACCTGCTCCTCAAAGACCTGAGAGAGCTCAGCCAAGGCTCCATAGGCATCTTCAACTGTCACAATGCATGCTTTTTGCCATACAGGCGATGCCTGTACGCGCGGCAAAAATGCCTTAGTCGTGACGAGCAAGGAAGGCGACGCTTGCTGCAACTCCATCTCAAAGGCACGAGAGATAAAAAATGCTACGTCCCCCTCAGCTGCTGAGCCGAGCGACGCGATGCGCTGAATTGGCTTTTTTTCTACGGGCGCATGCACGACACATCCATGCACGCGCCCAATAAGCTCATCAATCAAAAAAGGCATTAATTCTGCTTATCAAATTCTGTGATCACATCAGTCGTTAGATCATCCTGAGGCAACGAATAAAGAACTGAATTCTCATTCTTCTCAAGCACAATCGTGTAGGCCTTCGCTTTTGCTAAGGTCTCAATAATGGTCCGCATACGGGAAATAATAGGCGACGTCAGCTCGCGCTCCTTCTGGGAGAGCTCAGCCTGTGAACGGCCTGTCATTTCTTGGAATTTCATAACGCGTTCCTGAATCTCGTTCTGCTTTTTCGTACGAAACTTCACAGTCCAAGCCTCGGACTGCTTTTTGAATGTTTCGGTTTCTTTTTTCAGAGCAGCTTCTTCCGAAGCTACCTCCTGTTTTTTTGCATTAAACTCTTTTTCTAACTGCTCACGAGCTTTCTTCCCCGCACCCACGTTCTGGATTGCTTTATTGACATCAACAAACGCAATCTTTATAGCTTGATCAGCAAACGCACTTGTTACAACCATCATACATAGCATCATTTTCATCAATTCATTCCTCTCTATTCGTATAAACATCATACTTTGACCCAGGCTGCATCTGAAAAATACTAAAAAGGCGGTCCAATGAAAAACTGAAACACTGACGATTGCTCAATACCCGTCGGTGCAAACGGGAACCCAAACTCAAACCGGAGTGGCCCAAAGGGTGAAAAGTACCGAACTCCAAACCCTACGTCCATACGGAGAGCATAGGGCGCACCAGCCCACACATTCCCGATATCAAAAAAGACAACTGCCTTGATACCGGCATCTTTGATAATTGGGTACTCAAGCTCATACAAAGAATACCCCTGCGTCACGCCCCCAAGTGGCTGTCCCAAAAGTACACCATTGCCCTGCATGACCAGATTCTGCGGCCCAAGCTGGAAGAGCCCAAACCCACGCATATCATTCGGTCCACCCAAGTAGAACTTCTGCGCAGGCGGAAGCGCTCTAGTCCCAATAGGCTCTATATGGCCCACCTGCATACTATTACGAAAGACCAAATCACCAATAACGTGCGTATAGAGCCGTACATTAGCAACAGCCTTCATAAAGCTCATGTCACCGCCAAGACCTGCCGCTTCAAAAGAGACGCTTTCATAGTTCCCGCCTGTTGTCTCAAAGCGGTTATTTCTCTCATCACGAACCAAATTAAATGTAAGACTTGACAGGACCCCAGAGTCAGCCGCAATTGCCTCAGGTGTCACACCAATGACCGGAAAGAGATCCTGGATCCCTTCAAATTTATAGGTAACATAGAGTTGCGCAAGGTCAAAAACAGGGTGTCCAAGTTTCGCATCTATACCATTTCTTTTAGAAACATAGCGATTAGGTATAGGAAAGTAGGTCGAATAGACATCAAACCCGGCCGTCCAACGGGTATCAAAAGCATAGGGATCTGTGAATCCAAAATTCAAACTTCTACTAAAAACATCAAATGAGTACTGCCCAGATAAACTAAGCGTCTGACCACGACCAAAAAGATTGATCTCTGACACCTGAGTCGTCACAAAAAAACCCTGAGCTGTCCCCGCTCCCATACCAAAATTCAATGTTCCTGTGGAGCGTTCTTTGACTGAGATCTCAACGTTCAAAACATCTGGCTTCCCTGTAGGCGAATAGGTCCGGAAAACAAGTTCTCCTGGTGCAAAATACCCTAAGCGCTCCACATTCTCTTTTGACCGTCTCAGCCCAGAGCCACTATACAGTTCGCCTTCATGGATCTTCAACTCACGCCGAATAACTTTATCATGCGTCTTGTCGTTCCCAACAACCATGATCTCACCAAAGTGCACCAGATTGCCTTTTTCAAAGACATACGTCATATCGACAGTACGGTCTGCGTCATGCACTTCCATCTGAGGCACGACGTTCACAAAAGCATAGCCAAGATCCTGGTACTTTTCAGTCAGCTGCTGGATATCGTTATTGCGCTGCGATATTTTAAAAGCGCCTTCTTTGAGCGTAATAGCATCCTTCAATTCGGCATGACTAAAAAGCAAGTCGCCATGAAAATCAACGTTCCTGATGGTATAGGACTCACCTTCTTCAACAAAAATCGAAATATAGATCCACTTTTTATCTTCACTCACTAAGACCACAGGCTGCTCAAAACGAAATTTCAAAAACCCATGATCAAGATAAAAATAAGTCAACCTTTGCAAGTCCTGCCGAAAAATAGCCTCCTTAAAACTCCCAGAGTTCGTCAGAAACGACAATATATTCCCAGCCCGCGTTTCACCTAAAGCAGCCCTGAGTTCATCATCAGTAAACTTGGTATTACCTAAAAATGTAATCTTCTTAATCTGCGCCTTATCATACTCAGTTATAGAAAACTGCAGCTTAACCTCACCAGGCTTTGTTTCCACAATACTGGATCGTGCTTTGGCTATGAAATAGCCCTTATCCTCATAATGCTTCTCAATCGCGGCAATATCAGAACGCACCTTGTCAAGATCAAGGACATCATACGCTTTACTTTTGATGGCATCTGTCAACTCCGAGGTTGGTAACTGATCATTACCGACAAACTCAACTTCAAGAATGATGGGACGCTCTATCACAGAGTAGACGAGTGCGATCGAGTCACCTGTAATGCTTCCTTCAACCCGAATATCATCAAAGTAGCCCATGGCGAAAAGGGCACGTATATCATCACGTACCTGAGATTCACGAAGCAGGGATCCAATCTGAGTACCAATTTTTGCTAGCGCCGCATCTCTCTCCATGCGTTTTTCACCACGCACCTCAATACTCTGCACACGTTTTCCTTCGAAAAGCGGCTTTATTGGGTCTGCAAAAGCCTGCATAACAAGGAAGAAACTAACCATCATGGTTCTCGCGACAATCACAAACTTCTATGTCTAGGCTTCCCGCACCGAGCTGTCAATCCTTTTTCAGGATTCCATCACAAAGCAAATAGGTTGTGTGCAAGCGTGCAGCAACTTCCCTGTCATGCGTCACAAGGACCAATGCCGATCCCATTTGCCGGCATAGCTGAAGAACTAGATCAAGCACAATCATGCGATTTTTGGCATCTAAATTCCCAGTCATCTCATCTGCAAGCAAAATTCGCGGATGCATAGACAAGGCACGAGCAATGGCAACACGTTGCTGCTCACCACCTGACAACGTTGCTGGACGGTGATGGAGTCTCTCGGAAAGCCCAACACATGCAAGTAAGTCTGTTGCATGACGCTGCGCGTCCTTCTTTTTGACTCCTGCAATAAGAGCTGGAATCATCACATTCTCAACTGCTGATAATTCTGGAATAAGGTATGAGAACTGAAAAACAAATCCTAAGGTGCGATTTCGAAACTGCGCAATATCACGCATCTGAGCATAAGGGATAAGCTCTTCACCTACCGCTACTTCTCCCGCTGTCACAGGCTCGAGTCCTCCCAAAGCAAAAAGAAGAGTACTCTTCCCTGAACCCGATGCACCCATAATAGCAATGTGCTCCCCAGCACGCACCTCGAGATTGACACCAAGCAACACACTCGTACACACCCCTGCTCTCACATACTCCTGACAAACTCCACGTGCACGCAACAAGATCATATCAAAACCTCACGCACTGTATGGCGATGCAGAAGTACCCACGCTGGATAAAAACTCGCTACAATAGACAGCATCAACGCTATCACTGTAATCAAAAATACTTCACGACCAGCAAAAACCATAGGTAAGGCCGACAAACCATAAATATCCGGAGGCAGATCAAAAAGATGTGTGCTTGACACAAGCATTTTACCGCACCAAGCACCTAGAAGCCCTAAAAGACATCCACCAAAACCCAAGAAACTCCCCATCAGCACAAAAAGCCCATACATACGCTTATGACTCAGCCCTAGAGCCCGCAAAAGGGCAAAAGAAGGCATCTTTTCTTGCAACAGGATCATCAAGGCACTCACTATATTCAGCGCCCCCACGAGTACGATGGCAGTAAGAATAATACAAAGAACTATCTTTTCGACCGCCACAGCATACAGGAGGTTACGATGCATATGCCCCCAACTTCGTGCTCGCAAAGGATAGACACAGGCCTCATCGAGGCCACGCGCAACTGCCATACTATCAGCACCAGGCTTCAGTTTGAGCAAATACCCTGTGATCTGCGTGTACCCAAGTAGCTTCTGTAAAGCAGGCAAGAGCATAAAAGCCCATTTGCCATCGTACTCATACATACCCAGCTTTACGATACCAACAACACGTATTTTTGTTTCATGGAAAAAGGGAAGACTGACTTCATCGCCGACATGCACACCTAATTTTTCAGCAACCCCTGAACCTAGGAGCATACCATCCTCATCAGGCCAACTTCCCTCAATCAATGCATAAGGCAGTCTTGAGACTGCACCTAAAGATGCTGTCTCAACGCCTTCGAGCACAACACCTTGCGCCCGCTGCTGGCTCGTTACAACAGTTTCTGTCAAAAATATTGGGGTTATTGCCTCTGCCTTGGCAAGAAAAAATTGTCTCAGGTCCTGGACGTCATCAAAAGGCGCACCACGAGTCGCTATGATAACATCTCCATGCAAGGTTGTAATTGCATCCTTCAGGGCACCCTCAAACCCTGTCATAACTCCCACAACAAGGACAAGCGCCATGACGCCCAAACCAATGCCACACACCGCCACCCATGCAGTAAAAGAAAGTTGTCGCCTTCCAAAAACACGCAAAAAGCGGCTTGCAAGGAAAACTAGCACCGACTCGTAAGCCTCATAAGCGGGAAAAGAATAACATCACGTATACTTGACGCATCTGTTAACAGCATCACAAGACGGTCAATACCTATACCCTGCCCAGCTGTTGGTGGCATACCAAGTTCAAGCGCCAATAAATAGTCCTCATCAAGCGCACATGCTTCCTGATCGCCACGCACCTTGCGCGCCATCTGCTCTTCAAACCGTTGACGCTGGTCAAGTGGATCATTAAGCTCAGAAAAAGCATTCGAAATCTCTCTCCCTCCTATGTAGAGCTCAAAACGATCCACAACAAAAGGGTCCTGATCATTTGCTCTTGATAAAGGAGATATATCTCTTGGATAATGCGTCACAAAAGTTGGTGCAATCAATTTATGCTCAACTTCCGTTTCAAAAATATACATCAAAAGGGATCCTGCAGTCGCATGCCGAACATCCATGCCATGCATCTTACAGTAGCTTGCAAGTGCTGCTGGATCACGAAGCGACTCCGTATACGCAGACATCTCACGTACAGCATCCTCCATACGGACGACCCGCCATGCCTGAAAGTCAATCAGTTGCCCCTGATAGGCAAATTGCAGCGTTCCATGTACCTTCATGGCAAGCCTACAAAAAAGCTCCTTAGTCATTTCAATACAATCTTCAAATGTTGCATAGGCCTGGTAAAATTCCAGCATGGTAAATTCTGGATTATGCTTTATTGAAATCCCCTCATTCCGAAAGTTTCGATTGATCTCAAAAACACGCTCAAACCCACCTACAACCAACCGCTTCAAATAGAGTTCAGGAGCAATCCGTAAAAAAAGCTCCATATCAAGGGCTTCATGATGCGTACAAAAGGGCTTGGCTGCAGCCCCCCCTGCAATTGCATGCATCATAGGCGTTTCTACCTCTAAAAAATCTCTTTCTAAAAAAAATTGTCGTATCTCCTGCACAATAACTGCACGTAGCTTGAAAACATCCCGAGCCTCTGCATTCATAATCAGATCAAGGGATCGATCCCGGTAACGAGTCTCAATGTCGACAACACCGTGAAACTTCTCTCCTAATGGTCGTAGCGATTTTGTCACCAACGCGAGCTGCAAGAGCTCAAGCGCTAGGGCGTCTGTTTTTGTCTTAAATAAACGCCCTTCTCCATAAATAAAATCTCCAACATCCAGCTGTCTATAAACCTCAAACCCCTCATCCCCAACCCGCTCTTTTTTAACAAAGAACTGCATGTCCCCACTGCGATCACGTATACTGATAAACGCAGCCTTACCAAAATCTCGAATCGCGATAACCCGTCCTGCAAGTGACGCCTGAACTTCACGCGCTTCAAGATCTACTTTAGAGACACTATCAAAATCTCGATGGAGGTCATGCGATAAATCTTTTGGACGAAATCCATTTGGGTAGGCGTAGCCTTGCTCACAAAGCCTTGCTAATGTCTCTCTCCTAACCCTCTCCTGCTCACTTAAAACCCGCATTATGCACCCAAATATGCTTCAGCATCAAGTGCTGCCATGCATCCACTGCCAGCAGCTGTAATAGCCTGCCGGTATCTATGATCTGCCACATCGCCTGCTGCAAAAATGCCTGGCACAGATGTCCGCGTCGATCCTGTCTCATTAACGATATATCCTGCCGCATCACACGCTATAAGCTCTCTGACGCAAGCAGTATTAGGTGTATGCCCAATTGCGATAAAAACACCTTGCACAGGAATGACTTGGCTCACACCACCAACATTCACCTTAAGTGCTTCGACTTTCTGGTCGCCTATAATCGACTCAGGCACCGCATTCCACATATATTTAATCTTTGGGTTCGCAAATGCCTTCTCCTGCATTGCTTTGCTGGCACGGAACGTATCCCTGCGATGAACCAGCGTTACAGATTGAGCAAACCTCGTTAAAAATGTCGCTTCCTCAAGAGCCGTATCGCCCCCACCAATCACCGCAATATCCTTATTTTTAAAGAAAAACCCATCACATGTTGCACATGCAGAAACACCGCGCCCCAAAAACTCCTGCTCACCAGGCACCTGCGTCCATTTTGCTGACGCGCCCGTCGCAACAATGACTGCCCGAGCGACAATGTCTGTTCCCACAAGCCGAAAGCCGCCCTCAACCGACTCAATACGCTCAACAGCCCCAAAAACAAACCGCGTCCCAAAACGCTCCGCCTGCGCACGAAACCTTGCCATTAAATCTTGACCAACAATTGCTTCAGCAAATCCAGGAAAATTCTCAACATCACTAGTCAATGTGAGCTGCCCACCAGGCTGCATACCCTCACAGACAATAGGACCTATCCCCGCCCGAGCTGCATAGATTGCTGCTGTGAGTCCGGCAGGACCTGACCCAAGAATCGCAAGCTGTTCTATCACGATTCAGCAATACTCTCATCTTCAAGAGATTCAGTAGACACCCAAATCGCGCTTTCTTCATCATCCGGTAGCTGAGAAAACATTTTCTCTACCTCGACACTGGAAACAACATTCCGAGCAACGTTACGCTCAATCATTCGTGTATCAAACTTCTTCTTTTCGACTGCTTCATCTAATAAAACCATGTCGAGGAGGGTACGCCCATTGACACCCTCCTGTCAAGCTCAGTACTATCCAAGCGGCTTGAGCACGTGTGTGTGCTACAGTCTCAAAGCTTAGAAAGATACCTTTGTATGAAAATTGCCCTTTTATTCACTTTGCTACTCTGTACTGACGCGGCAACTGCAAACCAGGATGCTCTTGATGGCGCCGTTATTGCAGCTCTTGGTGCTGCTCATGGTCGCACGAAGAACACTTTTCAAGCTTCGTCTTTCGCAGAACTCGCTGCTGCTCAGGCCGCAGTTCCGCTTGCCACTATCTACGCTAAAAAGAAGGACATGCCGACAAATGGCCCCCTCACCATTGATGGCGATTTCTATGGCATCCTTCTGTATGCAAATACTGTTGAGATGTATCCTTGGAGCACCAAGCCTCACGAGGCACTGAGTGCTGCGCTCTGCGCCATGGATAACGCTATTCAAGCTGCCCTAAAAGCAGGCAAACAGCATTATCCTGACGAAAGAACATCCATTGATTCCATTCTAGCTGCTACCCGCACTGTTTTGGATAACTTCCTTACTCAAACTGACACAAAACCCATCACCAATCAGACCAACGACGACCCTTGTCTAACCAAAAAACTTGGTGTCACATATGCTTTTGCTCGCCTTATGAAGGACGCTCGCGCTTTCCAGATGAGCGATATCCCAAACTTTTCTGTATCGTATCGCTATCTATTCCAGAAAGCTTTCACCCAAATGAGAAGTGATAACTGGGTGCTCGATGAACAAGAACTTCAGCAAATCGATCTCGCTAGAAAAAAGACTGAAGAGACTCTGGTCGCTGCCCAAAAAGAAACCTCGGAGGCTCTTGCAATGATGGATATCGCTCATAATTACATAACCGCCGATGAGCACACCACGCTTGCCAAGAAAAACATTACTCAAATGGTTGCAGGTATCGCACTCTTAGCGCGCACTCCCGTGACGTACCCCGGCTACAAAGAGGTCGCCAAGTATGCTGATTCTCAAGTGAGAAGTGCGAAATTTGCAGCCATCTACGCTTCCGCAGCTCTTGTTCAACAGCTGAGTACAGATACCAATGACCTTCGAGAAATTCTTAATCTCAGAAATTCCCCTGATCTTTTTCGCAACACTCCTCAGATCACTCAAAAATTAAGCAGTCCTCTCGTACGGAACGCTTTGAACACTGCTGTATATGCTGTTCGTGCCGCCATGAACGCCTCATTACACCATTCTATCGACAATGAAATCGCCCAGGCTGCAGCTGAAGCTGCATTTACCACGGCTCTGACAACGCATGAGCTGAGCAAAATTAATGACGCAGTCTCCCGGCTATTCTTACCCTTGCTATGCAGCAGGCTCAGATTACTTTTGATGCGCCTCATAACCCTGTCGCTGCTCTTATTACAGCAGCTCGTCTTGCGACTATCAAGACTCCATGTTCAGGTGCCTATGAAGCTTTCGAAGCCGCTCAAACCGCCGCAAAGTCATCTTTCCGTCGCTCTGCAACCCCTATCATGGACGTCTTTGATGCGGCTCAAGCTATTCATACGCCCGGCGCTCATATTGTGATTGACGCAATGCAAAGCACTCTTGAAGCTTATACTAAAAAATTCTAATGCCACACCCTCGTTTTGACAAGTTTGAGATGGGGAGCTTTCTTTCTCTTTCTTGTTCCAACAATAAAGACAATGGCCCCTAAAAGAGCCCCAAAAAGCTGACATAAGCTCGCGCTATGCGATCCAGGCGTGTACAATGCAATCAAAAGCTCTAAGCAGAAGAAGCACAGGACACAATATTTTGCAGGTACAGGCACCACCATCATTAAAAGCATGATGCGCTCGGGAAATAAAAACCCATACATACCAAAAAGCCCAAAAAGTATAGCCGCAGGGCCTACTAATGGCTCTGCAAATCCAAATTGACCTGCACAAACCATCAAAATCACTGAACCCAAAATACATGCAGTCACAAAGACGCTGAGTCTCCGCCAACCCCACAGCGTCTCAAATTCAGGGACTAAGAAAGCAATAAAAATAAGATTAAACAGGAGCCCAACTGGATCCCTATGGAGCAGGACATGGGACAAGACCCCCCAATGCCCACCTAAGTCAAATGACAACCAAGCACCTAGATGCATGCCAAAATACTGATCCGCCGTTTGCTGCACCAAGAAAACGGCAACAAAAAGCGCCAGCACCCATTGCGTCAATTGTGTCAAACGAAACTGCATAATCACCCATTAAGGACGAGGACCGCTCTCCTTTACCGCTGTACCCGAATTACCTCATTCGAGATGTAAAAGAAAGCAGTCCTCAGTCAAGGAAGTCCCAACTTGATTACCCACTAAAGTCCTCAAGCCAGACAACTCATGTATCGGCATCTACTCACAGCACTTGAGACACATATTAGTAATACCCACCGCTCATGAAAGGACCCATACCTGAGTACCCCACATTCATATAATTTTGTCCCGCCTGCATCAGGCTCGATTGCGCTAGCCCCATATTCTGCATGTTCTGCATGCTATACATGTTGCCACCCATACCCATGCCGCCCATACCCATGCCGCCCATACCATAGCCGCCCATACCATAGCCGCCCATACCATAGCCGCCCATACCCATGCCGCCCATCATATAAGGACTCATACCCATTCCACCCATACCACTGTAACCGCCGTAACCAGCCATGCCGCCCATCATCATTGGGTTCATCATGCCCATACCGCCCATACCGTAGCCGCCCATGCCCATGCCACCCATCATCATTGGGTTCATCATGCCCATGCCGCCCATGCCACCCATCATGCCCATGCCGCCCATGCCGCCCATCATCATTGGGTTCATCATGCCCATGCCGCCCATGCCACCCATCATGCCCATGCCGCCCATGCCGCCCAAACCCATACCCATCGCAGGATTAAAGGCTGTAGGCGCCATGCAAGGCACGCCCAACATTGTACACTGAGCCATGTAATTACCGTAATTACTGTTGTAACTCTGGTTCGCCATGACACCTAAACCAATATTTACGCCTGCTGGCACCAAAGACTGCAATGCACCTAATGCGAGCTGACCGGTCGTCGGACCTGCAATTGACATAGGACCATAAGGAGTTGGCACGACTGAAACATTGGCATTATCTTTTCCTTTTTGGCTACAATCAACGCAATCTGGTTTCGCATCGTCCAGCTCAGTTTGAGCTTCCTCGATCTCTTCGTCTTCTTTTGCTTTTTGGAGCTCTAATTGTTTAATCTTTGCGTGCAATTCATCTGCTCTCACTCCATGATCTGAGATAAATTTCACCATTGCACATTGGCTAGCCTTGACGCAATCCTCATGATCGCGGAGGAGCACCCCCTCACTCACTGCAGCCCGTATATAGTCACTAACCTTTAAACACGCATGTTCTTCTTGCCGTAGAGAAGCACCAAGCACCTCAAAAGGTCCATCTTTGTAGGCTTGCACGCAATCCGCACAGTCCGCGTTCTTGCATCCACCCTTACGAACAGCCGATTTAAATTCTTCTTTTAATGTAAAAAATTCCGATTGGATTGATTTTAATTCTTTTTTTCGCTCTTTTTTCGCATTCTCTAATGCCGCCACTGCTTTTTCTAACCGCTTCACATCCTTCGCATGTATCTCTGCCAAAGCTAGCGATGGAACAAAAACACATACACAAACACAAACAGCAATTCTCTTTACCAAGCAGCGAAGATCCATCTTCTTTCCCCCACACTCTAGGTGCTCTTAATAGCTAACTCTTTTTAGTGTGGCATTATTTAATCAAAAAGAACATAATTTCCAGCGTCAATATCCTAACAGAAAAATCCCCCTAAGGACGAATCCTTAGAGGGACATCAAAGATTACCAGACGTTTCCAAACCCGCCTGTACTACCAGTGGTACCGATTGGGCTACCTGCCGAGACCCCGTAAGGATAACTGCCACCACCCATCATCATTGGATTCATGCCCATGCCATAACCCATGCCGCCCATCATTGGATTCATGCCCATGCCATAATCCATGCCGCCCATCATTGGATTCATGCCCATGCCGCCCATCATTGGATTCATGCCCATGCCACCCATCATTGGATTCATGCCCATGCCATAACCCATGCCACCCATCATTGGATTCATGCCCATGCCGCCCATGCCACCAATACCAATCCCACCATAGAGCCCAACACCACCCATGCCGCCCATGCCCATGCCGCCCATCATCATTGGGTTCATCATGCCCATGCCGC
>CAIUGE010000070.1 GCA_903898645.1 Oligoflexia bacterium
ACTGAAGCCATCGATGCACTGTTGATTTATTGTACCTAAATGCCTTAGCTACTGCTTCCACTGACTGGCCATCAGAAATTGCTTCTATTGCACGTAATCGAATGTTGTAATCACTATGCTTGTTGCTCATGACAGGAGTCTGTACTATTACTTTTGGCGTTGCAATACTTATGAAGTTACCTATATGTATGCGGTGAATGGATATCCAGGTGATTGTCGCGGGGTCTGGGTGTTTTTTGGTATGATTGAAGTATTGCTGGCTCAGTGTGTCTTGTTTAACGGTCGTGACTAACCTTCTCTTAAAAGGTTGACGGCCAAGATTTCGTCTGTGATGCTCAGCGGCATTGCCTGCTCCTTTTCAAGTCCATGAAATTTCATTTTTAAGCTCTTGACATATACATATAAAGTGCGTATTGTCATATGCATGAGTCCGACGATTGCGTTTATTGGGAATGCAAGGGTGATGATTAGGACTGATGATCACGGTCGATCACATATCCATGTCGTTGCTCCTGATGCGGAGGCTAAGATTGAGATTAGGTCTCTTGCTGTTGTCCGGTTCTCTGGATTTGATCAGAAGACTTTAAAAAGATTTCAAAAATATATTGAAGAAAATAAGAATGATTTACTGGAGGCATGGCATGAAATCCACGGATAAGAATGTGGTGGGTAAATTCGGAAAGGTATCAATACCTGCTGAGGCATTTGAGCGAAAGAATATTAAACACCGGGTTACAGCGTTTGTTGATTTAGATGTCCTTGACGCACTTAAGGCTCGGGCCGAACAGCAAGGTACGAAGTACCAGACTTTGATGAATCAGATTCTTCGTGATACGCTTCTCGGTGGTACAGTCGACCAAAAGGTGAAGGACATGATTCGTAATATTGTGAAAGAGGAATTAAAGAAGAGTGCAGCCTAAGAAGCTCATGGACTTAAGATTTCTCAAGTGTCAAGTAGAATACAGCCACGTATTGATGGCTGGATTTGATATTCATCTTTATTTCTTTTCATATGCTCCATGAGAGCCTGCATCTAGGCTGTCAAATGTTTTCAAAAATCACACTTTACAGCTCCCTTATCAGTATAACGGAAATGGTTCCACTTTTGGCACCCCCTTCTCGGTTTTGCTGCAAATGCTGTATGAACCGCGTCTGAGATAGTTTTTTGCAATAAACAGGCAAGAGCATTCTGCCTATTTAGTCTCTTTGAAAGGCCCTTCCCGCAGAATAAGTTTGTCTGCGAGGCACACTCGATAGTCCAAAAATGGTGCGGATTTCTTTCTAGGATTTTGGCAAAATTTGATGATTTCTGTGTTTATTGTTGAAAAAAATAAAAAAATGATCATGCTGCCAACAGCTCTACCCGATAATTCAAGTGTGAAGCCTTGATTATGTCTTGAATAGCAAGCTGAACGAACACCTTCTCCGGTACCCCGAGCTTCTTTGCTATTTTTGCGGCCTTTCTCGATGTCGCAGAGATGCGCGCGTGAGAGCCCTAGCTTCTGCGCAAAGATAGCTTGCGACAATGATTTGCTTCGCGGAAGGCTAAGAGAAAAATCCCGAGCGTCATCTCTCAAAATTTCTCAGCCAGATTCGATTCTCTGCATGGACAGACTCGATTAAGCAACCATTTTCAGCAAAATGTCATTCATCACTGTTTGATACCCAACCCCACGACGTTGAGCTGCCTTTTTTGCCCACACTAAAACTTCGGGATGCATTCGTATTGAAACAGGCCGATATTTCAGCTCCGCCTTTGGGGGGCGGCCCCGACTTGGGCGCTTCACTTTAAGTTTTTCTTCAATTGCCTTACGCGCTGACTGGACTTCGCGGGCAGTTACCCTACG
The DNA here is from genome assembly GCA_903898645.1 of Oligoflexia bacterium. GTDB lineage: Bacteria > Bdellovibrionota > UBA1018 > UBA1018 > UBA1018 > CAIUGE01. The sequence continues at coordinate 1,848 of CAIUGE010000070.1, forward strand.
TGCCTTGTCAAACGGGAATTCTTTCTTCATACTATCTCCTTTCCTTCACATTCGCTTTCCTCGCGCTTATCAAGCAGTACACATTCCGCGGTTGACAATAGTAAAAACAACAAACAACACCCCTCTATCAGCTGTCGCCAATGAGCCACTCCCGAACCTCATCTTCCGTAGAATGCTTAGGATCGCAAGCCACTAGACCATAAGGATCATCAAACGCCGTAATCGCAACTTCAAACGCAACCTTATGCTTCGTTGCGTTAGACTCTGCTTTCCCAAGATCCCACTCAAATCTCATTTTACTTGATTCGCGGAATCAGATCAAAGCTCCGTTGAGAGAGGCATGATTTCAATAAAGACAAAGACTCTTGGATGGATATCATCGGTATTGATGCGGTCAATAAAGGCGTGGATCTCACAATTCGATCTTTTCCAGAATTGAAACTGCGCTGTTTGGCAGTGGTTGATCTGGCCGATTTTTTCATCCTGAAAGCAGACATCTATTTGGTCTTGTTTGACTTCTAGGAGCTCGAGGGTGCTTTTTTCCTGGATGGCGGGTAGATGGGTAGGTACATGGACAATTTCGAGCATCAATTCCAGTGGGCCACATTCCTCATCGAAGGGATGAACTAGGAAGATGCCGTCTTCGGGCAATCTTGCTTGGGTATACCCAAGGAGAGCGAAGTCGCTGATATTGGGATAGAATGCTAATCTATGTTGTTCAAGGTACTGAGGGAAGTCCTTGCGTTTTCGAGGGTGAGTTCTGCGCATGAGCACGGTCTTGACGCCAGTAAAGCCTTCTGGAGGTTCCTTATGAGGAGGGAAGGCGGCCATGCCGACACAATGCTGAGCTTGAGCTTCGGCAAAATCAGGACTGTCTAGATAGTATTTTAGGCGAAGGTCCTCGTCTTGGATGGTAACCTCACCGATAAGGTAGCTTTTTTTATCCTTTTGGCGACTCTGCCAGCAGAGGAGGAGACGGGTTGGTTCTATTACATGTCGCATTTGGTTCATAGTCACCTAGAGACGTAGTTTTTCTCATCTTGTTGTGATGAGTTGGTTTGTTGCAGAACGTAACTGAGTCTTGGCTTAAAAGCCGGAGCAAGCCTTGGAATGAAGTTTGGTTTCCAGTGAGCCACGTCGATCATGGCGGTGATGCTACTCCATGATGGGCGGTTGTGCTAGTGTTGCTTCATGAATGTACTACTCTGTGGCGATCCTGATTCTCCGTTCTTGCCAGAAGGCGCTGACGTTGTTGTTCATAAGGGTGATGTGCGGCTTTTATCCTATGGCTGTACGTTTGACGGTATTATTGCACATAAGATTGGTGATGCGGATTTGCAGAGGATCTTGGGTTCTTTTTTTGCTCACACCAAGCTTGGGAGTCTTTTGTTTGTCAGCTCTGAGAATAATCCTGAGCGTCTTGAGGTGCTGATCAAGCAGTCGGGGTTTCGTACTGTGGAGCGTTGGAGCAAAGACGCATGTGTGGGCTTTTTGGCGAGAAGGGATATTTAATGGATTCAGTTTTTACTATGATGCTGCAGGGCAAAATACCGTACCGACCTTTATATGAGGATGCAGATGTGTTTGCGATACTTGACAAGTATCCTCTGTCCTATGGTCATCTTTTGGTGATTCCAAAAAAACAGGTAGCACGGTTTGATGAGCTAGATCCTCATACGGCAGGCGCTTTAGGGAAGGCTGTTGCTTTGATGGCAGGCGCTTTGGTGCAGATTGGTGTCAAGGATTATAATGTGCTGCAAAATAATGGAGCGTCGGCACACCAGGCTATTTTCCATGTCCACGTACATATCATTCCGAAAAATGAGCATGGGCTTGAGCTGGTCTGGAGGCCTGTGGCTATTGAAACTGCTGGATTGGAAGAGAAGCTGCTTGCCTCCTTAAGGAAATAGGCTACAATTATTTAATAATGACTGGAAATATAATAGAAAAAGTTCGGCAGACACGAAGTGATGATCCGGATGTGGCATCGCTTTTAACTGAGGTTGATCGTGTATCAACGCTGTTTCGCGATCATAGCCTATCGATTGCGCAGAAGCTTGATTGTATTGAGCAGGATATGTTGCTGCTTGAGCAAGAGAATGCACGGCTTGTGGAGGTGAAGGTAGGCTTGACAGTTGAGATGGACATCTGTGTGGCGCTCATCGTCAAGCTTGCTGCAGGTATGCGTGTGACATGTGATCAGTCTCAGAGGCTTGTTGCTATTGATTTTCCTGCGGGGAAAGCAGTTTGGGAATATGCAGCATCTGAGGCCTACCTTTTTGAGCAGTTATCACATGAGTCATTGCAGTACCAAGAGCCACAAGAGCGTTATCGTAGTGTCTTGCATATGTTAGCCTAATTCATCATGCTTCGGGTTGCCTCAGATAAGTCGATCACGCACCGTGCTTTTTTGCTGGGCGCCTTAGCGCAGGGTACGACGCTTGTAAGGCATCCACTTCTTGCAGAGGATACCGAAGCAACACTTTCGTGTCTTGAGCGGCTTGGTGTAGGTATTAGGCGTCAGGGGCAGGATGTTGCAATTACTGGGGCAGCATTGCAGCCGGCAGTTCTTGATTGCAAGAATGCGGGCACTCTCATGCGGCTTTTGATGGGAATTTTAGCAACACAAGATTTTGAAAGCACCTTGATTGGTGATGCCTCTCTTATCAAACGTCCCATGCAACGCGTTGCAGAGCCACTCCGGATGATGGGAGCGTCTATTGATCTCGATGCAGGGCATGCGCCAGTGCGCATCCTCAAGCCCGTGAGAGAGTCGATTAAGTATCAGATGCCCATTGCTAGTGCCCAGGTTAAAAGCGCCATCATGCTTGCACATCTTGGGATCAATAAAGCATGTGAGATTCAGGAACGTACCTTGAGTCGGGATCATCTTGAGCGGATGTTGCCTTTTTTTGGAGTACCTGTGCGTCATGATGGTTGTAGTATTTTTATGGAGGCAGCGCCCCTGGGGGCTTGCGAGATAGCGGTGCCTGCTGATCCGTCAAGTGCAGCGCCTTTTATTGCAGGCGCTCTTTTAAGAGCACCAATAGAGCTGACTGACGTCTGCCTGAACCCAACGCGATTAGGTTTTGTGGAGACTCTCAGGTCTATGGGTGCTTCTATTACCATGCATGACGTGCGGCAGGAGTTTGGTGAGTCTATAGGGCTTATGCGGATAACGCCATCTCAGTTAACCGGTGTTCGTGTACCTGCATCCCAAATACCGTCTATGATTGATGAGCTGATGCTTTTAGCACTGCTGGCCACACAAGCAAAGGGTACGACGGTCCTTGAGCGTGTTGGTGAATTGCGTTTTAAGGAAAGCGACAGGCTGAGTATGATGGTTGAGATATTGCGCTCAATGGGTGCAAAGATTCATTGTAGCGAGTTAGATGATGTTGTTATTGAGGGGGGAGTTCCTCTTCATGGCATTCAGATGGATGCCAAGCAGGATCACCGGATAGCAATGCTTGGAGCCATTGCAAACCTCTTGGTGCCGATGGAGCTGATCGGTGCGGACTGTGTTGCTGTATCCTACCCTGACTTTTTTGCTCATATGGGCATGATCTCCTGAAATGGGGTAATATTGCCCCTCGGGGGCATATCTCTTGACTGCCTAGATCATTTTGTAGATAGGAGAAGGCATGATGCGTATTGCTCTGATTGGCAACCCAGTTGCTCATTCTTTGTCGCCATTATTATTTTCGGCTATGGGAGAAGAGCTTTATGAGCTGGTCCCTATTGCTACAAGTCAGGAGCTTGAACGTTTTGTGAAAGATGCACATTTCGATGCCTGGAACGTTACATCACCTTGGAAGCAAGCGATTGTGCCATTTTTGGATGAGACTGATAGTCAGGCTGTGAACTGTGTTGTCAGGCGGGGGGGGCGAATTCTTGGGACAAATACAGATGTTGCAGGTGTTGCATCCACTATTGCAAGGCTTGGTTCTGTGCGTGGCGCTCATGTAGGTATTTTTGGGCGGGGAGGTGCGGCCTATGCAGCTGAGAGGGCCTGCTATGAGGCAGGTGCTGCCAAGGTGAGTATGATGGTGGGGATTGAAGCGCCTTTAGCGTCTGTTGACTGGCTTATCCAGGCAACGCCCTTAGGGATGGCTCCTTTATCAAAAACAGGGGTGCCAGCGGAGGAGTTTTTTCAGCAGATGGCAGAACGTGTACGGTCTGGTATCTGTGTTTTTGACATGATTTACGCACCGAACCATACCCCTTTTCTTAAAGCAATGCGGACAAAAACAAAAAATGCCCTTGGGGGGCGTCTTATGCTCGTAGCGCAGGCTCATGCAAGTTTTCGATTTATGCTGGGAGGAGAGCCTTGTTTCAGTGAGGATGCACTTTTACGGATTTTGGAGACGAGGTCAGTTTTCTTCTGCGGGTTTATGGGTGCAGGAAAAACGACGTTGGCTCAGCTTATTGCAGAGCAGATCGGCTGGGAGTTTGTAGACTGTGATGCGCTTTTAGAAAAAGAGCTTGGACCGATTCTCGATCTTTTTGCTGATGGGAAGGAGGCGCTTTTCCGTGCGCATGAAGCAGAACTTGTGACGTCTTTTTTGGGTTCTGAGAAAAAGTTGATTGCTTTGGGGGGAGGGGCGCTAGATGATCTTAGGGCTCAGCAGATTGCAAAAAAGCATCGCTGTATTTTCCTGGATGCATCGTTTGAGACACTTCAAAAGCGAGCAAAGCTTAAAGCTCGGCCTCTTATGCCAAGCCGGGAACTGTATGAAAAAAGATTAGCTTGGTACCATAAGGCAGGTCGGTGCATACATACTGATGGTGAGGAGGCAGAAACAAGTGCCAAAAAAATACTGGAAATGTACTTTTAAGTTCCCGTCAGGATCGACCAAATTGGAATTGGGTTTTGATCTTTTAGATGCCAAAACATTTGCTTTTTTGCAACCAAGACGGATTTGTCTTCTGGCTGATCGCAATGTTCGAGAAAAAGCAGAGCCTCTTGCGAAGGCCTTAGGTGCATCCCTCCTTGTTATGCGTGCTGGTGAAAGTGCTAAGACGTTGAAGAGTGCGGGCAAAGTTTATGAGTTTCTTTATAATGCTGGCATGCGTTCCCAGGACGCCCTTATTGTTATGGGTGGAGGTACAGTGGGCGATCTGGGACTCTTTGTTGCCTCAACCTATATGCGTGGGCGTTTACGCTGCATTATGGTGCCGACTACAGTGCTCGCAGCCGCTGACAGCTCTTTAGGAGGGAAAAGTGCATTGCATGTAGGTTGGGCAAAAAACGTCATTGGTACCTATTTCCATCCTGAAAAGATCGTCTGTGATTGCACGCTTTTTCAGACTCTTTCGGAGAGAGATTTTGCTTCAGGGTTTACTGAGATTGCCAAGACAGCGATTATTTCTGATAAAATTTTTTTTTCTCGTTTGCATGAGGCAGCATTTTCTGAGCTCCTGTTCCAATCCCTGAGTTGGAAAGCGCATTTTGTTGCACAAGATGAGCATGACCATGGTGCGAGGCAGTACTTAAACTTTGGACACACCTTGGGTCATGCGCTGGAATCGGCAACGCATCATAAGATGTCGCATGGAGAGGCCGTGCGGATTGGTATGAGATATGCTCTCAGACTGAGCGTATTGCTTAACTATCTCTCTTGGGGTCAATTTGAGCGTATTGATGGTTATTTTGGGTACGCGCAAGCAGATCTTCCGCCTTGGGAAGAAGTGCATATGCAGCAGGATAAAAAGCAGCTTTCCAAAAAAGGTCAGGATTTTGTCCTGCTTCGAGGGATTGGAAAGCCTTGTATAAAAAGGGGTGTTTCAGAAAAGCTCCAAATGCAGGCCTATGATTGGCTCATAAAGGATTTTGCATGAATACATTTGGAACAGTTTTGAAGATGACAACGTTTGGGGAATCTCATGGACCTGCGCTTGGTGTTGTCATGACAGGAGTGCCTGCAGGACTTCATCTTCATTGTGAGCAGATTGTGCAGGATTTAACATTACGGCGTGTGGGGCAATCTCATGTCACGAGTGCACGGGCAGAGCCAGATGTAGCAGAGTGTCTTTCTGGGCTTTTCCGTGGCAAGACAACTGGTGCGCCACTGACTTTTATGGTGCGTAATTGTGATCAAAGGTCAGAAGACTACCCTGAGGGGCTGATGCGTCCGGGTCATGCTGATTTTACCGTGCAAGCAAAGTACGGTATCAGGGATCACCGTGGTGGGGGGAGATCGTCAGCAAGAGAGACAGTGGCACGCGTGATTGCTGGTGCTGTGGCTAGACAGATTGTGCCTGGAATGCGTGTTTTCGCCTACACATCAGCTTTATTTGAGACAATAATCGAGGATAAAGAGTCCTACCAATGGGATGAGCGTGAGAGTTCCATTGTGCGGTGCCCAGATGCAGCGGCATCACAGCGCATGGTAGCGAGTATTGAGGAAGGCGATAGTGTTGGAGGTGTGATTAGTTGTTGGATCCATGGATGTCCTCTAGGTCTTGGAGAACCAGTATTTGATAAACTGCCAGCATTACTTGCGCACGCTATGATGAGTATCCCTGCAGCACGTGGATTTGAATGTGGTGAAGGTTTTGGAGCTGCACGTATGAAGGGTAGTGTGCATAATGCCCGCAATGGGGGCACGCAAGGTGGTATTAGTAATGGGACGCCTATATTTTTCCGTACTGCTTTTAAACCTGTTTCTAGCATAGGGATTGGTGGACGTCATGATGCATGTGTGATTCCACGTGCTGTTGTGATCGTTGAGGCGATGGCAGCCTGGGTGATAGCTGATTGTTTTTTACGTCAAAGAATGGCTATTCTGTGAAAAAACAAGGTCTCTTTGTTACAGGAACTGATACCGGTATTGGTAAAACTTTTATCTCCAATCTTTTGATGACGGCTCTTCAGGGGATGCAGCCCGGGTATTTTAAGCCTATTCAAACAGGCAAGGATTGGGATGAGGACGCAATTGAAGGTGAGATCGCTCCATCTGTGTATTCATTTTCCGATCCTATGGCTCCATCCCGCGCAGCACAAAAAGCACACGAGGTGATTGACTTGGACCGCATTCGGCGTGCCTGGGATAGTCTTGATGATCGGCCTTGGGTCATTGAAGGCGTCGGGGGCGTTCTTGTGCCTTTGAATCAGTGTCAGACAGTGCGTGATCTGATTGTTACATTAGGCGTTCCTGCGCTTTTGGTTGCATCAACCCGGCTTGGGACAATTAATCATACCCTGCTGAGTTTAGAGGCTCTGGAGAGAGCGCATATCCCTCTCGTTGGGATTGTTCTCAATGGGGATAAGGACTTGGGGCTTGCTGAAACGCTGCAAGATTTTACCCAGGTGCCTATTGTCGAGGCGACGCCACAGGTTCTTCGAGGACTTTTCTTGTCATTATGAAGACATTAGAAGAACGAGATGCATCTGTCATATGGCACCCGTACTCGCAGCATGGACTCAAATATCCCATTTTACCTGTTGTGTCAGCGCAAGGCGCGTACTTGTATCTTGAGGATGGCCGCAAAATTCTTGATGGGATTTCTTCATGGTGGGTGAATCTGCATGGCCATGCGCATCCGCGCATTGCTCGGGCGATTGCAGCTCAGTGTGAAAAAATGGAGCATGTTATTTTCGCTGGATTCACGCATGAGCCTGCAGTCAAGCTAGCTGAAACGATCATGGGTGGTACGCATTTTGCTCGGGCCTTTTATTCTGACAACGGTTCTACTGCGGTAGAAGTAGCACTTAAAATAGCCTACCAGTACCATCTGAATCGAGGCGATACAAAAAGGCAAAAATTTCTTGCGCTCCGGCATTCCTACCATGGCGATACGCTTGGGGCGATGGCAGTGGGAGAGCCAGATGGCTACCACGCTCATTTTCGTAGTCTTTTGCCTCGGGTTGATTTTGTTGAACCATGTGATCTGGGTGCACTCAAAGACCTTGGTTCCTATGCTGCTTTTATTTTTGAACCAATGGTCCAAGGAGCTGGCGGTATGCGGATGTACCCAGCTTCGTACTTACGAGAAGCCATTGGAATGTGCCGATCTCATGGGGTTCTTACCATCGGTGATGAGGTTTTTACAGGATTTTTTCGTACTGGCACATGCTTTGCCTATGAGTATCTAGGTATAGCTCCCGACTTGCTCTGCTTGTCAAAAGGAATTACAGGAGGGTTTTTGCCTTTAGCCATGACACTTGCAACAGAGTCTATTTTTGAGGTATTTTGTTCTCAGGACATGAGGCAGGCTTTCTTGCATGGACATTCCTATACTGCAAATCCAGTTGCCTGCGCTGCTGCTTTAGAGTCTTGGAGTATTTTGCACAGTGAAGAGTGTCAGGCAAGGCTTACAGTTATCCAGGCGATTACACGTGAGCGCATCAAGCGCTTCAAAAAGGCGCGTTGTATTGGTACTATTGGAGCAGTTGAAATGCAAGGTGAGCATAGAAGTTATCTGAATGCTCCCCCTGCTCTCCTTGCGCGTCAAGCATTGGCGCGAGGTGTCCTTTTACGGCCGCTTGGTGATGTCATCTACACGGTGCCGCCTTATTGCGTGACTGACCAAGAGCTCCACCTGATTTACGATGTTATAGAAGAAATGCTCTACAGCATCGGTGTAGGCGGTTGAAAAAACACTAAGTGAGTTGATCAGTTGGATTTCGTCTTGTCTTGGTCTGCAATTTGTTATCAGCATAAAGCGTGCAGGCTCATTCTTACATTCTCTCAGAGCTGCCAATCGCCCAGGCACAAATGTTGATGGTTCGTATGGATGATGAGTTTAGCACATTGAGTCAATTTCGGTAGTGACATTTTTGGTGCATTTAGGGCATGGGGCAAGCTTTTTTGCATAGACGCTTCTGTGATTGATGCGGTCTATTTATTGTCTGATTAGGCACTCTCCTCGTCTATTATGGTATGGACAGTAGTCATAAATTGCAGGCTGTGTCATATGCATGTATGCTGCGCGTAGCTGGAGGTTGCATGAGAGGTATTGCTATATTTTGTTTTGTTGTTCTCGTCGGATGTGTGGATCCTCAGGATGATTACTATACGCCACAAAAGTTTCCGGATATATCGATGCCTCGAAAATTACCCAATCTCCCTACCCCGAGAAGACAGTTTTTTCCACGGCCGGTGCCTTCTTTTACGCCTGCATCGCTGGTTGTGCCAGCACCTGTTTTATGGCCTGTTGCCCAACAGGTTGCGCATATTCGTTATTTTCAATATTTGTATCCTGAGCGTGGTTTAAAAGATGCATTCAAAAGCCTCTATAATGTACTTCTGCAGCAAGGGGCTTTGCCGCCACCATTGAATATGGGTAATATAATGCGTGTTGTCATGAAAAAAGTTGATCATAAAAGGGACATGACGATGCGCAGCAATGATGATGCCCAGCAACGCGCCTTTAAAAGTCGTATGGCGGATTACGGCACGCCTCGTTCCTTTGGTACGGCTAATGATCGTGTAGTAGCAGAAACAACTGCCAAAAGTACAAATGTTAAATCATTTTTTCATGATATCAAGACGTTTGAGGAACTGTATCCAGATGCAGTTGCAAATACAGATGTGCTTGTTGATGATTTTTTTTGGCACGTACGGTGGTTCTATCTTAAGACTATTTATCAAGATCTTTTTGGCGCTACACTTTCTGAGAATGAAACTAGATTTCTTCCAAAAGCACGGGCTGTATTTTTGTTATTGAATGAACTGATGCCAATTTTTAGTGATGGGCATAAGAATAGCGTTTGGTGGAATGGTCAGTTCAGCGTGTGGGGGGGCGTGGTTTTTCCTCTGAGTATGAAAAATATACTCGCGGTTGCATGGGCGGCATCAAGTGATGACACTTATTTTAAATCTCAAGAGATAGAAGACAATTTCTTTTATCTGATGGAAACTTTCTATGACATCGCGCGTGGGCATAATGAGCTTCAGGCTAACCAGCAAGATGCTCAAGATGGTTTCGTACCTGTTTTTGTCCTGTCAGGCATAGATCCTGGATTTGTTGGGCTTTCTGTTGACGAGAGGTCATGCCAAGCTGGGGCAGCAATACGTATGTTTCTGCATCTGTATGCTGTTCACCCTGGGCATACCGCTCTGATTGGGATTAGTGCAGTTCAACGCGTTCAGGCTATTCGAGATCTCTATCGGCGAATCATTCCAGAGATAGATCCAGTGAGCTTTGAGAGAATGCATCACATTCTTGATCAGGATATGGATGTGCCAGTCGGAGAAATCCCTGGGTTTGTGCCCCTTATGCAAAGTATAAAAATGCTTTATGATACGAGGTATCCGGATACGCTTGATATCTCCTTTGATCATGATGTTATCACGACCATTAAAAATCTTGTTCTTTATGATTAGTGGTGCACCCGGAGAGATTCGAACTCCCGACCAACTGGTTCGAAGCCAGCTACTCTATCCAACTGAGCTACGGGTGCATATGGGAATCTAAGCTATAAAGATTGGGTTCAAAATGCAAGTCATTTACGACATAGACATTGGGGTTTGATGCGAATGCATTTTCAAAAAAAGGCGCATCCTCTGGTGATGTATGGATTGTAACTGTTTTGTGAGAGCAGGTTATGCGGTAGTTGCCCTGTGGGTAGGTGCACATAGCGTGATAACTGGTGCGAAGCATAGGCCAGGAGAGCAATTTGAATGCCCGGATGCTCAAGTAGCATGCAAGCAGAATGCAGAAGAGGGTGTCAATCAGGTTATTGTGAGTCAGGATGATCAGGAGGCTAGCTAGAATGGCGCTTGCACTGCCAATGCAGTCGACAAGGACGTGGGTATAGACGGCTTGGAAGTTGAATCCCCCATGGGCATGATGTTTATGCAGGAAATGGAGCGAGAGGAGATTGGCGCCGAGTGCACAGCTGGCAAAGATGATTGTTTTAGATGGATTTGCCGTGCCAAGTTCTATGTGAAAAAGTTGCCAGATAGCAAGGACAATGAGGAGGAAGGCACCAACTGAGCCACCAAGGATATCATAGAAGACTTTTTCGGCAGGCGCCTTGCGAGATCGGAGGAAAATGTTGACCCAAAGTCCAAATCCAATGGACCCTGCATCGGAGAGGAGATGGAGGCCATCAAAATGGAGGGTTTGACTATGGCTGAGTGTGCCGCCAAGCATTTCAAAGATACTGAGGGCTAAGCTGATACAAAAGGCAATGAAAAGAGCTAGAGACATGCAAGTACCTTGGCTGTTTCAAGACAGGCACGTGCAGCTTCAACGCCTTTATTGTGTTTGTCAGCACGACTGCGTGCCTTAGCTTGAGCTTCAGTGAGGACAGTTAAAATACCGAAACTGATAGGGATGCCAGTTTCTAGCATGCCGGTCATAATGCCTTGGGCTGCTTGTGCGCAGATAAAGTCAAAATGTGCTGTTTCTCCCTGGATGACACATCCTAAACAGATAATACCTCGAAATTTTTTTGTAGTGGCCAGTTTTTTTGCAATGAGCGGGATTTCGAATGCTCCTGGTGCATAAAAAAGTTCATAGCTTGCTTTTTGAGCATCAAGATAACCACAGGCGCCAGCGAGCAGGCCATCAGTTATTTTTTCATAGTAGGGGCTGATGCAGATTGCGTAATGTTTTTTTTTCATAAAAAAGTATGTCCCATCTTGTCTTTTTTTGTTGCGAGGTACCGAGCATTGTAGGGGTTGGGAGGAATAATAAGTGGCACAGTGTCTTCGATCGAAAGGCCGTAGCCGTCTAGCCCAATCACTTTACGTGGATTATTGGTAAGGAGTCGGAGTTGTTTGACACCGAGATGCCGTAAAATTTGTGCACCGATTCCATAATGCCGTAAATCCGCATGAAATCCGAGGTGCTTGTTTGCTTCAACAGTATCCATGCCTTGGTCCTGGAGAGCATAGGCCTTGATTTTATTTGCTAGCCCGATACCTCGGCCTTCATGCTGACGCATATAGATCAGTGCTCCATTTTTGCTTGCTTCAATCACGCGGCAAGCTTCTTGGAGTTGGGGTCCGCAATCACAGCGTAATGAGCCAAGAGCGTCCCCTGTGAGGCACTCTGAATGTACGCGTACAAGTGGTATGCCTTCGAGAGATCCGGCAACAAGTGCTAAGTGCTCTGATTGATCGACTTTGCTCACATAAGCATGGAGCATGAGGGGGTGCTCTGCATACTTGGATGGAAGCTGCGTTGCGGCAACATGTTCAACAAGGCTTTCAGATTGCATCCTGTGTTCAATAATTTGCTGAATACTGATAATGGGTAATTTGTGGATGTTTGCAAAATGCTGTAAATCTGGCAATCGCGCCATGGTGCCGTCATCCTTCATGATTTCACAGATCACGGCTGAAGGTCTTGAAAAGCCTGCAATCCGCATTAAATCAATGGAGCCTTCAGTATGTCCAGCACGTACAAGAGTTCCTCCAGGCTGTGCAACGAGTGGAAATATGTGTCCTGGTGAGACCAGGTCTGCGGCTTGACTGGTGGGATCGATGGCAACTTTGATGGTATGTGCTCGGTCATGTGCTGAAATGCCTGTTGTAACACCGAGACGCGCTTCAATAGAGATCGTAAAAGCTGTCTGTCTGGGGGATCGATTAGTCTGCGTCATCATGGGTAATTGAAGTGCATCAATGCATGTTTTTTCAAGTGAGAGGCAGATAAGGCCGCGACCATGGGTGGCCATAAATGCAATCGTTTCAGCTGTTGCATGTTCCGCTGCAATAATAAGGTCACCCTCATTTTCTCGATCCTCATCATCGATGAGAATTGCCATGCCGCCAGATCTGAGATGCTCTAAAGGTAAATTACCCATACTGTTAGGTATCACTTTTAGCGCGCTTCAGTCTATCGCAGAGAGCATTTTTGAGTGGTCCATGGAGGGTGTCAGGAGGTTCAATAACGATAGAATCACAGCAGGAGGCGTCAGCTGTACGGAGTGCTGTATAAAGCTTTCGGCCCACCATCAGGCTATCGCCATCTTCAGAAAGGATCTGGGTGTGAACGATGGTGGCAGATTGTTGCCATGCAGGGAGTTTGCTTGATCCATTCAATAAAATGAGGGCAATAGCGCCTGTCATAGGTGTATCTGTCACAAAAAGGGGTTTTCTTGGTGCGTAGTGATGAGGGAGTGATCCAGGTGCTTGCAGTGTATGATGGCTTGTGACAACGGGCGCCAACTGCTCGAGCGCCTCTGTTGTAATGATGCCTGGCCGCATAATTTCAAGTGATGTTTGATGGACAAGGACGAGGGTTGATTCGATGCCAATAGTGCATGGGCCCCCATCAATGACATCCACGTCAAGTTCAATAGCCTCAGCTGTTGTTGGGCTTGTATGGCCAAAACGATTCGCGCTTGGTGCAGCCAAAGGACCTGCAGCAGCAAGAAGTATGGATGCGTCTTGATGCCGAGGTTGCCTGATAGCTACCATGCTTGACCCTCCCGTTACTCTTGGTGAAACGTCAGGATGCTTGGCTGTAAGAATTGTTAATGGGCCCGGCCAGAATGTTTTTATAAGGCGGTCAATCAGTGGGTGAGTATCAACAATAAGCTTTGCTTTTTTCAGGTCTCGACTTGATTGCATGGTTTGACCAACGTGCACAATAAGAGGGTGTGTTGCAGGTCGGTGTTTGAGCTGAAAGATTAACTCGAGAGCGCGCTTGGAATCAATACGTCCTGCGAGCCCATAGACAGTCTCAGTTGGTATCCCGATAACTTGGCCATTTTGTAATATATCGAGTGCCAGTGCGAGATCTTGTGGGAGTCTAAGTATCTTTGCCATAAAGTGCCTTGTAGATGTGTTCGAGGTGCATACCGCGAGAGCCTTTTATGAGGACCGTATCGCCTGGGAGGGGTAAGGGGGGTAGGGTATCAATTGTGAGGGAGGCGTAGAGCTGGGGGTGTTTGAAGCTTTGGCTCATACGGCACATTTCAGGCCCAAAAAGGTACACCACGTCAATCTGGAGGAGATCAGGAATGAGTTCTTGATGGTACGTTGCACTTGCATCTCCCAGTTCAAGCATATCGCCCAAAAAAGCAATCTTCTTACCAGGTCTGCCTTGATGAAGGTGATGGAGGAGTGCGAAGCCTGCTTTCATTGATGAGGGTTGTGCATTGTAGCAATCAAAGATCGTGAGTGAGCCGTTTTCTTCTTCTCTTACCGAAGAGCGTGAAAAAGGTTGTTCAAAATGCTCCATGGTCTGTTCAAAAGAGGGTAGACCAAAGGGAGCTGTGAGACTCAGGGCTGCGAGGAAGTTTCTTGCATTATGCTTACCGTAGAGTGCAACAGACTGGCCATGCGTATGGAGGTGGGTGCCGTCATAGGTGCCACTGGCAGGAGGGTTGAGTCCATATGTCGGTTGTTCCAAATGGTGCTTATGCCATGCTTGGAGCGCAGGTTCATCAATATTGACATGTGCTTTACCTCCATGATGTACGGTCCAATCAAGCAGGAAGAGTTCTTCTCTTGTAACGGCATCCATGGAGAGGAAAAACTCCATATGTTCAGGGCCTAGGGAGACGATGGTTGCAGCCTGGGGTTGCACAAGTGCTACATGCTCCTGCATGGCGCCTATCTGATCAATGCCAATCTCAATAACGCCAACAGTATGGTGTTCTCGCAAGCCTAAAAGGGTCAGAGCGATACCAAGGTAGCCGTTGTGGCTTGCTTCAGTTGCATGAACCTGATGGCCTAAGGTGCGTAAAAGTGCCCGGGCATATTCCTTTGTTGTCGTTTTTCCGGCGCTTCCTCCAATGGCCAAAAGAGGAATCTGAAAATTTTGACGCCAGATCCCTGCCAAGAGTCTAATGGTTTCTTCTGCTGAGAATTTGGAGACAAAGAGACTGCATCCGTCAGGTACAGGGACTGGTTTCTGACTGATGATACATTTTGCTCCTCTTTGAAGTGCGTCATGGCAAAAAAGATGCCCATCCACATTCTCGCCTGGCCAGGCAAAGAAAATGTCCCCTGGCTCGATGCGTCTTGAATCGATTTTAAGGAAACCAAGATGACTGTCTGCCACAGTCCATGTGCTCCAGAGATCAAGAGCTGCAAGCATCGGGGGTGTAAAAAATGACATAGCCTAGGTGTAACGTGATTCATGTCAAATGCCAATCCTTCCGATTATTGAATCGTGAGACTTTCGACGGCATATCGTTTTTTGCGATTGCAACGTAACCGTAGCATGAAAAAACTGCGACAGGAGTTGGTACGTTCGCAGGTTGGGCACTTTCTGAGTAAAGAGCCTGTTTGGAAGGCTATTTTGACGGGACTTGCTGGGACCTTGTTCATCAGCATCTTGATGGGTGCCGCTCTTCAGATAGCATTTTTTGTAACGAATCGATCTGCTCGGCCTGAACTCGAGAAAGCTACTGTTTCAAGTGCCTATGCACTTGCAGTACGTATCCATGATATTTTGGTGCCCCTGATTGAGGAGCAAAGACGTATTGGGTCACTTTTTATTTACAATCCATCAGAACTGAAGTCACATATTGAGCTCAACAAGTTGCTGTTCGATGTTGCTATTTGGGACGGCGCATCAACAGCCTTTTCAAATGATGCATCATTTAATCTCCGTATGTACGCAAATAATACTCAGTATCCAGCTGTTGCGCGAGATATGTTCCAGCCTATTACAAAAGAAGCACTTCATGCGTGGGTACAGGAAGCTTCGAACGAAGGGCAGCCGCACCTTGAGATAAGTGGCAGCATTGTGCCGCAGCATCTTCGTATTGGGCAATTAGTGAGTTTTCAGCCGCCTTTCGTCATCGTATCACATGTCAGACTTGATGTGATTGATCAGCTCCAGTCTCCGTCGCCTCTTGTGCTCCTGAGCCAAGCAGGTAATGCTCTTGCATCTTGGAATGCAAACGGATTGCCTTCTGAGCTTTACCGTGAAATATCACATGTTCGTTTAGACGGTAGGCCTGGTGCAACACGGCTTGTTTCGTGGGACGGTTTTTCAGGCTCATGGATAGGTGCAGCTGTTTCAGTAGGTATGGATGGTATGGTTGTCGCTTCGGCGAGTCCTTCATCTATTGCGAATTTTACTGTGCTTCAAAAGACGTTCCCTGTCACCATGATCTTGCTTCTTGGGTTCATTGTCCTGTTTGGTAGTGCCTGTGGGTATGCAGGTTTTGTCGGCATTGTAGATATTATGCCATTTCGTTCACGTAAGATTGAGCCACATGTTAAAAGAAACCTCGTTGTTGTGTATGGAGCTTGTCGTAACATAGGGCACTTGCTTGCAGGGGAACCTGCAGTGCAGGCACATGCCTCTCTCTCTGAGGCTTTGCGGTTAGCTGAAATTATTATGGTGCGTTATGGTGGTGTTTATGAGTCCCATGGGCAGAGTTTTACGGCATTCTTTGGGCTGACCGAGTTAGATAAGACAGAAGTTTGGCGAGCTCTCCGTGCAGGTCTCGAGCTGAGGCGTCGTCTTTCCGAATATAATGAGCATCGCGCTGTCACTGCATTGAATCCAATTACCATAAGTACAGGTCTCCATGCAGGCGTTGCTCTTTGTGCGCGTTTTGGCCTGTCTACTCAATCAGCTATTGGTGAAGCAGTTACAGGTGCGAAGGCATTGGCTACAATGGCGCCTCATTACCGGCAGGATCTGCTTGTCTCTAACATTGTTTGGCAGCAATCAGATGGCCGTTTTGAAGGCGAGCTGATCGGTGAAGAGAAAATTGATAGTTTTAGTACTCAGATTTTTTCAATCCAAGCCTACCGCGATCAAGAAGGGAATGCTATTAAGGTACCTGAAAGTATTCAAGATGTGTCACAGTCAATTGTGATCGAGGTGCAGGTGCCTCAAAAATGGCTTGTGAATAATGGGACACAGATAGTAGGTCCATTATCGAAATTTGAAATTTCTGGTATGCTCTTTGCGCAGGAGCTTGATTTTGATTCACAATGCTGGGCTGAAGGCACATCTGAGGCGCGCAGGATCTCTCGCGCTGAGATATTTAGTGGGTCTCAAGACGAAGATTCCTCTATCTGGGTTTTTGATGGTGAACTCATACATGGACCTATGTCTCCTGGCTTTCTTACGACAGCGCTCCGTCATGGTGCGATTGCAGAGACCTCCTATTTCTGTGAGGGCAGTACGATCCATGGCTGGAAGCCAGTGCTTTTATGGAATATGGCTGCTGCATAAAATAGGTTTACTGAGACGCATATTGTGTGATTCAAAAAAACGCGTAGCATGAAAGTATGAAAACATTGCTGGTTTTTATGGTGAGTGGGGCTTATGCGGGTGGTGGTTCTATGCCGTCTATACCTAAGGGTGAGGGGCATGCTCTTGTCGGGACATTAAACACAAGTGATGTGCCAAAGAAGCCGCGTTTTCAAGACCTCGGGTCGAAGCGCTCTTTGGAGTGTAGGGCATCTAGTCGGCTTCAACTCGCTCTTCAGTTTGAGGCGATACTAGAAGGTGAGAAGATCATGAAAAAAAAGCTTCTTGAAGCAGGAAGGCCCCCTGAGCATTGATGTCTATGTGATTAATTATGCGATGTCTCGCATTGTCTTTTGATATAACGAGCTTGTGGCAGGAATTAGCTATAAGAAGCATAGTGTATGGAAAAATAAATTGGTTTATAAAGTTTTTTCGTAAAGATCTTGCTATTGAGGCATATATGTCAAAAAAATACATGTGTTAACTGAGAGTCATTATTTACAAACAGATAAAATAGATGTATCATGAGATTATGAAAAATTTATTTATTTTTATTTTCATGGTTGCGGAGGTCGCTTATGCTGGTGGTCCTCCTCGGACGATATTGCCACCCCTCGGGCGCGGTTCAGTCGCGGGTTCGGTGTTTGGTAGACCTGTATTATCAAATCCTCCGCTGGATAGAAGAGAGAACGATGCCAGTGTGGCTCCGGTAACTTCTGGAGGGAGTGTTGATGGTGTGAGGTTGAGTCTTGGTAGTTTGCCGCCCTTAATCGACAAGAGACCTTCTTCTGATTTAATCGCTCATTCTGTATTATCAAATCCTCCGCTGGTTGGAAGAGAGAACGATGCCAGTGTGGCTCCGGTAACTCCTGGAGGGAGGGGTGATGGTGAGACTAGGGGGTTGAGTCCTGGTAGTTTGCTGCCCTCAGTCGACAAGAGACCTTCTTCTGATTTAATCGCTCATGCAGATGCTCTTCAAACAGATATCGAAAGAATTCTTCGTGAAGTTAAGAAGGAGATTATCGACAGCAAGAAAGAAACATCCGTTCATAAGGTATATGGTGTTGGTGCTGAGAATAAAAATGTGAAATTACAGCATGTGATAGATGTTTTGGATCGCTATTTGGTTGAAATTAAGAGTGCCAGTCCTGGAATGAAAAAAGGCAGTTCATCAAATAACCTTGTCGATTTTGTGCAATCAAAGATAGCAAATCTTACGAAAAGTATAAATGTGTTGAGAGATCAGATAGAGAGATCAGTACACACTAAATTTAAGGTTAGCCATGGAGATATTCTGAAGCAGTACGAACAAGAATTAATCGCAGCACAGTCGATGGAAGCATATTTAGTGTCGCAACATGAAGCCAAGGCTAAGAATGCAAATCTGATTTTTGATGATGGCGCTACGGAGTCTGCAGTGCGCTTAGAAATGCCAGCAAAGTAATTTGCTTACGCAAAGTTAAAAACACATGACTTCATAATTCTGGTTCCTGCATGAGAGACGTGCTTTTTGAGAAGAAGAATGCGTAATGCATTATTGTTAATAGTGGGCTCTCGTGGGCCGCATGATGATGGATGTGGACACTGGTATGAAATGTAGCGTCAACTAAAAAATGGGACATAATACGTTTTTAAAATCATGTATCTCTTTGGCGTTAAGCTATGCTCCTCCTTACGAAGGCCTTGGCTATGTTTATCGTTGCAGCATGGCTTGATGATATCAAGAAATAGTTCCTGTGCTTTGGTGTGTGCTGTATGGAATGCTGGTGATGTCATTTTGTCAAAAAGTGTACTTTTGTAATTTCCGAATTTTTTCAGATCTGATCCGTCTGCCGATATCTCACTGGTAACTAGAAGAAGATTCCATATTTGAGCTGACCTCTCTATGTCACTGCTGACTGAGAATGTTTTGTGGTGTGGGCACGAAGACACTATGTTCTGGGATATTGTCAGGTCGATCTTTCGGGCAATAATTTTTTATGATGCGCATAAACTCTTCTTGAGCGTGTTTGCGGGCATCGAGGAAGGCTTGATTTTTTATGAAGCTAAAGAAACCGCTCCAATAGTTTGCAAAGTGGCGAGGGGATGCTCCAGTAGGGGAGACATACTGGGTCGCTTGATCAAGCGCCTCGATAAATTGCTTATCGATTTTATTTTTGACGATCAGGAGCTTTGTTGGGAGCTTTTTTATGTGCATGACATTGAGTCTTGCTGAGCTGAGGACTTCTTGGAGTGTGTGGCCGCCGTCAAGTGCGAGTGCTGTGAAAATGGAAACAAGCAGAAGGCGCATATCTTCAGTTGTAATGGGCCTATGTGTTGTGGCAAGGGTCCAAAGAAGGAGGGAGGTTGATCCAGATATACCGCAAACGATAGGGAGGGATTTTTGCTTGGCTGACCAGTAGTAAGAATTTTTTGATAAGGCTTTAACGAGGTTGCAGCCAGAAGGTATCCACGAGTGAGGCGTTTGGAGGGCGTCTACTTTGAGTTGAGGAATGAGGCCAAATTGGTTATTGGACCAGCACTTTTTTGGCTCGGAATGTATGCGATCGCCTCGGGCTTCGCCTAATGAAAAATTATTGAAATGATCGCGGGCATGTACAAGCTCCGGATCAAGCAGCCCGTCCTGTTGGGCATGGGTGTTTTTGTAACTTATGAAGAGTAAGAAATCAAGGTAGTGGTAGGGCGTCGTTTTATCAGTGGGATGAATGTTGAGGCCTGGCAAGATAGATCTTTTGTCCCAGGCTGCGCCTAGGATGGCAGCTTTTTTTATGTCCCGATCCATGATCTCTTTGATGCGGGGCTCAAGGATGTTCATTATCTCAATGTTCAGTTCTTGATTTTCAAAAATTGATTTTGCTAGAAGTGATTCATAAAGGGCATGGATCTGGATGTCGGTTATCTTGGGGCGAAACCTTTTCCGTACTGGGGTATGGTTTTCGAGCTCCTGAAAGAACCTGGGATTTCCTTCGCAGGCTCTGCGGATAAGGTCGGCATAGCTGAGATTGAGGCAGATGATAGTACAAAGGATGAATGTCATGGGCTAAGTATACTACCATGACATTTCTTCTAGTAAAGGTTTTTTTTCTGAGTTTCCATCTGGAATGCTTGATGCATTTTTGCAAGTTGAAAGATATTGAGGGGTGTTACTTGGTGCATAATGATGCGTTCGGCAAGGGTGCCTAGAATGCGCATACGGAGTGATTGAGTTTGTGCTGTACTTGTGATGTGGATTTGACCTTTTTCTAGGCTGATTACCCATGTGAGGTCTTTGAGTGTTGTGCTTGTGACGTGCATGCAGATACGGGTTGGTTCATAGCACGTGATCTGGATTTGTTCGGTTTTTTGTGCACGGAGGGGTTTTTTCTTTAGTTCAATTGTTATAATTGATCCGAGATGGATGACCTCAAGAGGTGAGGCAGAGGTCACGTCTGTCATGAATTCTGGCCACCGTGAGGGCATAGAGAGATGCCGGAACAGTGTTGCTGCTGGGACATCGCTTGTGACGGAGCGAGTCAGTTTAAGCTCGTAGTTCTGGCGAGGGATGAAGAGAAGAGGGAGAAGAAGAAGAAGGAATTTCATCGCCAAAGCCTGCTTGATTTTTATGGGTGCGTCAAGCACACAAATCCTTTGAGGTAGCGATCGCTCAATGTCCGAGTCGGATGTGTGACGGGGAGATCAATAGTTTTGATAATAAGATAGCCGCCAGGGCGTTTTGAGAGCTGGAAGCTTTCTTGGATGCAAGCGGCGTAGTGTGCAATGTCCATGTTCGATGTATTGATGGAAGAAATCAGGGTGCCATGGGGAGCGAGGAGCTTCCAGGCATAGGTGTGGAGTTCGAGGAGATCTTTGTGGACACTGAAGATCTTTTTCTTCGAGCGTGAAAAAGAGGGAGGGTCGAGGATCACGCAATCAAAGAGTTTTTTTTGTTTAATAGCCCGAGGCATCCAGGCAAAAACATCCTCGGCTAAAAGGGTATGTTGGCCAGCAAAAGTATTGAGTTCCATATTGCGTGTTGCCCAATTGATGGTTGCCTGTGAGAGGTCAATACTTGTCACCTGCTTGCTGCCACCTTTCAGACAGGCAAGGGAGAGGCTTGCTGTATAGCAAAATGTATTGAGGACGCTCGCATAGGAGCGTTGTGTGAGCCAGGCTCTGAGGGGTTCGTGATCAAGAAAGAGGCCTGGATGCTGGACATGGGCAAAGCGAAGTTCATAGACAATGCCGTGCTCCTGAATAAGGATAGGGGTGTCAGGTCCGATGATCCGTGTTACTGAGGGCTTACCTGTAAGTTTTTGACATAGGACAATTGTTGTTGCCTGGCAGTGTTTTTTGACAAACTGGATGATTGGGTCTGAAGGACTTGTGTCCCATTGCGTGATCCACACATGAGAGGGGCTGAGCTGATCAATAGCAAGGGATCTACCCTCGTCATGGAAGATGCGCCTTGGCATGGGTATATTTAATCGTCTTTGGAGGGCTTGAAGCATTGTGACCTTTCAAACGTTAAAAAGTCCTCAGGAAGAGGGGCTGTGATAGTGATTATTTCAGTTGTCATGGGATGAGGGAAAGTGATCTGCCATGCGTGAAGGAGCATACGTTCTGCACCGGAGCCACCATACTTCGTATCGCCAATAACAGGGTGTCCATGAAAAGCGGATTGGGCACGGATTTGATGGCTGCGTCCTGTAGCAAGGACCATACGCATGCGTGTTGAATCACGTGTTTGGAGTTCTGGCCAGCCTTCCAGGCAAGCGTACTGTCCAGTAGATGATGTTGGTGGATAGGCCGTGACTTTATTTGTAGCCGTATTCTTTTTAAGCTTATTTTCCCACACGCTATGGGGGCAGTGGCCGTGGAGCCAGACCTTGTAGATACGCTGGAGAGTGCCTTTGGTGAGGGCTTGGGAGAGCCTGCTGGCAGCTTTGGTACGTTTTGCAACGAGCAGTGTACCTGAGGTCATGCAATCAAGGCGATGGATAAGTCCTACATAGGGTCTTCCAAGATAGTCTTGGAGGAGTTCAACAGCATTGGGTGAACCTCCCCCTTGGCTGAGCAGGCCTGGGGGTTTATTAAGGACAAGGAGATGTGTGTCTTCAAAGAGAATGTCTACTGTGCGATTGCATTTGGATAAAGACAATTGGCTCGGCTTTCATCATTTGTACCCAGTGTCCGTTTTACTTGGCCTGCCCCTGTGATATCAAAACTAAAGATTGGATACATTGAGGCACTCGCATAAGCTGGGTTGAGATTTGATTCAGTACAAAGAGGTGTACCAGATTTTGAGAAATTTTCACAGGTGTGATTCAGGCCCAAGACATGGCCAAGTTCATGGAGCACAATGGACTGGAGATCGGGTAGGCGTTGACCTTGGACGAAGTAATCCTGGTAGTTGATTTCCATAACAGCCATAAAAAAGTTTGGGTACAATGTACCAGGGGTTGTGCAGAAGCTTGTGAGTGCAATAGCACTCGATGAGTAGGCAGCGGGCCACGTACCAAGTTTATAAATAACAACGTTTCCCGTAAATGCACTGTTTTGCAAGACACTTTGCCCACAAAGGGTGTTGTTGGAGGCATGGTCAATTATTGAGGACATAGTGGGCGAACTTGCATTGCCGTAAGAGAGGGGTGATATTTTAGCGACAGCTTGGAAAAAAGTATTCCAAGTGTCGATAGCAGCAATCATTGCGCCAATTTCTGCACTTCCAAAGTCGCCTGTATGAAAAGCAATAGGTACTGGATTTGTCGGCCACCTTCCAGAGACAGTACCTGATTGATCTGATGGGATGCTGCATGTTGTTGTCACAGTAGGGGTGTCATTTGTAAAGACAGAGCAGCCTGTAATGAGGAGACATAGAAGCAGTATCACGGTTATTTTTTCGGGTCTTTAGCCTCATTTCTTGACTCATAACGCAATGAGCCTTCCCTGTCTGTGCGGTGAACAGGAATATGACTTAATCGCTCAAGTACTTCTGCTGATGGGTGACCGTAGTGATTTTTGCCAACTGAGATCCATGCAATATCAGGCTGCAGACTTTCGAGAAATTTTTGACTTGATGAGTATTTGGAGCCATGGTGACTGATTTTTAGTATTTTAGGCCCCGGCATGGTCTTTTGGTTTTTGATCCATGGAATCATAGCAAGCTCGTCATGTGCTGATGCGTCGCCTGCGGACAGGTAAAAGCCCCCATCTGGGAGGGGAATAAAAACTGCTGCCATATTACCGTTGGCTTTTTTTTTGTGGATCTTGGGATCAAAGGTTGGGTAAGGAATGCAATCATGCAAACTCGTGAGGGTGAACCGTTGTCCACGTGCAGAGAGTCGTTCACCTACTGATGACGCAATGCATTTTATTTGAATGATATGTTCTAGATGTTTTATGCCTCCTGAGTGATCTCGATCTAAGTGGGTGAGTGCAATCCAGGAGAGTTCACTGATATTGCGTTCAATGAAAAAGCGGAGCCATGTAGCATCGCTCATAGACATACCTGTATCAATAAGACCTGCTCCTTTTTCAGAGGAGATAAGTGCACTATCGCCCTGCCCAACGTTGATTTGTTCGATTGTGAAATGCCGCCGTTCTTTTGGTAAGTATCCACGGAGCGGGATACATGCCAAAAGGGTGCACGCAAGTATCTGGCGTTTCCATTTACCGATGATTTCGGCTACAAGCGCTGAGGTAAGAAAAAGTGCAAGAGCAATAAGGAGTGATGAGCGCGGGAGGATCCAAAGATTGCCTACCATATGTGCTTTTTCAGCTAAAAACCCTATAGTTTTTGTTGCAAGAAGGACAAGCCATGCTGGACTTTGATGGAAAAGGAGAAGGAAGCAGCTTGGTACATAGACAAGACTGATCATGGGAATGGTGATGAGACTGAGGAGTGGCGTTGCTAAGGCTAAGGCACTGTAAGGGTGAATCAGGCCTTCGTAGAGAGCAACAGCGCTCCACGAAACGCATGCCAGTGACACATGATTCAGTGTAAAAAGGCTGCTGCCTGCAACAGCGAGGAACCAGACAATGCGACCTTGCGATGTGCTTACCATGCCGTCAAGCAAGAAGATGAGCGTGAGGGGTAAAAATGGATGCCAGTGCCAGCCAAGGAATCGGGCTGTTTGCCGCAGAGCTAAGACACCAATGACACGCAAAAGTCCAGGTCGTGCACCAGTGAGGAGCCAGAAATACGTGATCATAAGGCATGACGCAACACGATATAGAGGAAGAGCGATGACAATAGGAACTTTAAGGGCATGCAATAGATGTTTTGTCAGAAAAGCAAGTGCATGGATCAAGGCAAGCATATGGATGCCTGATGCGTAGGATAAGTGCACAAAACCTAAGGTATGGAACATGCTGAGTTGATGGGAGGATTCATTAAGGATCAGATGACGAAAGATGCCGTAAGAATCACTTGAAGCCAATATATGGCTTATTGTGAGGCGACTTTTTTCTATCCATTGAATAAAAAACGGTTGATGCGCAAGATACTGGTGAAAAGCGCCTTCTGTCATACATTGAACAATGCGTGCCCGGCATGATGGGAAGGAGGAAAGTTGAGCGAGGAGCATGAGTAGCTCTATGCAGACTTTATGCCGTCAGGTGCTGCATGCGAAAATAATCTTGAGCAGATTCACTGGCGTAAAAACTTGGGATAAAATGAATGAACTCAGCCATATGGGAGATCATTGTATTGGGCATGTTACTCAAGAGTACGATAGTGCCCTGCTTGGTACAGATCTTGAGTGGGTCACGGAGATGGCTCCCAGGTTCCGGATGGGGTTTAGTGAACATAATGTCCCGTTCCGGGATATCAACAAGTAGCCATGCATCCTGAGGGGCCTGTTTGACGGCATCTTGCAGAATGGATGCGAGTTCTATAACTTTTTCTAATAGATTTTTTTTGTCCCGGTGCCGGATAAAATGATGTGTTAAAAGCGGGTGCTGGAGCGCACGAGGCGGTATGCGGTACAAGAGGCGATGGACCATGTCGCGTGCCTTTTCAGGTAAAAGTACTGTGCCAGATTCTATTGTTTGGCACGTTGTCATAAAAGCGACATCGTTCCAAAAATGGAATCGTTGGTCATTGGTTTGTACCATCTCTAGTAGATCTGAAAATTGGAAGATGCACGTATGTTCAAGGAAACTCGATGCAATGTGCGATGAGAGAATGTCGAATTTCGCTGACACTGGATTTTTGATGATCTGGCTGTACCAGTTAAAACGGCCCATGAGAAAATCCTGAGCGGCCTGAGCTGCACTTTCCTTAATGGCAAATCCTAACTGCGGAGTATGGTACGTTTCAAGATTTTGGAGGATGAAGTCTCGATCAAACTGTCCGTATTTCAGACCAGTGAAATGGGCATCTCGGTGAAGGTAGTCCATGCGATCTGCGTCAAGATCTGAATGCATCAGTTGATTGGCAATCAAATTTGA
The DNA here is from genome assembly GCA_903898645.1 of Oligoflexia bacterium. Lineage (GTDB taxonomy): Bacteria > Bdellovibrionota > UBA1018 > UBA1018 > UBA1018 > CAIUGE01. The sequence goes on from CAIUGE010000070.1 coordinate 27,405, forward strand.
TGAGGTACCGTTGATAATTCGAGATATTTCGTCCACATCGAAATGGTACTGCTCCAAAATGTTTGTGATGCCGCCTGGGAAGCGGGTGTTTTTGATAATATGTGTGCCGAGTTGTTCGTGGTTGTGCTGACGATTGACCCTAATGTAGGCATTTTCAATAGCGTGGCTAAAGGGGAACGTTCCTATGTCGTGCAGGAGGGCTGCCATACGAAGGCTTTTATGGAGCATTGCAGCAGAACTAGTTGCATGGCAGTCCATGAGTTCCTGTTGCGTGACAGCAAGGCCTAAGGCGCGAAGCATCTGATCCATCGAGTGCATAACGCCAATAGCGTGTGCCAAACGATTGTGTTCCGCACCCGGAAAGACAAAGTGAGCAAATCCTAATTGCTTGATCCATCGTAAACGTTGGAAAAAAGGCGAGCCGATGACCTTTTCTTCCCATTCTGTGATTGGAACAAACCCGTAAAGAACATCAAAGAGTGCTTGTGGTGCGCTCATTCCCTTATGCTAGCAGATAAAAAAAAATATGGCACACATATTGCATCGCACAATATTTTTTAACAAGGAGTTGCTATGGTACGTTTGTGTGCATTGCTATTGGTTGTGGGCTGTGGAGGCGTGCGATCTCAAAATAACCAAAGTACGTCTGAATCACCGCGCCAGATGTCTGTGCCTCATTTGCAGGTGCCTTCTCCGCAAGTTCCCCAAGTGCTTCCTTCGTCGATGCCTGTACCTGGAGATCAAAAAGCTGGATTACAGGCACTTCATTTTGAAGTTATCACCGGGCTCTATCTGTATAGTGGTGACGCATATGAGTTTAGTGAGATAGGAGAGCAGAAGAAGGCGGGCGGTTCGGCTCAAGAAGATGATCGAGTAGATGTGGGGGGATTTGAATTTCAAAATTACAGTCTTGCAAGCCGCAGACATGATGTGGTGCGATTTAAAAATACGTTCATGGGTAAGCGTATTCAGTCCGTATCCTATGTCACTAAGGATCCAAGGGCGCGGCTATTGTCTCCCGCGTCGAATCTCAACAACTTGAAAAATATGTACCGTGAGCTTGCTGAAAGCACTGCAGAGCATAAAGCTCATATTGACCAAGTGCATAACCAGGTTGTTATTGGTATCGATGAGGCCTTTTTTCCTCTTTTCAAGGGGAAGGAGATATCGTTACAGGCATTGAAGGCGAGTGATGCTTACAAGGCATTGAATGCACAATTGTCTGAGAGAGCACAAGGATTAGTCACTATTAAAGCAGAGTATGATGCTTCCATTTTGGCTCGAGATCTTAAAAAGAAAGAAGATCTCAAAGCTTGTGATGCAAGAATAAGTGCAGCTGAGGTGGAGCTGGGTATCATGGGAAGCGTCTGTGAGTGTCTTCGGGGGGAACGTATGTCGCCGCTGCCCAGAGCGTTCATCGGGGCATATATGGATAAGATGAGGTTATTATCAGATCCTCCTGTCGGTCTTCCTATTGCGCTTATGCAGAATGGTTCATTGGATATTTTTTTCGAGCTCACCCATAATCATGCTCTCTTTAAGAAAGAAGAGGCTCAAGGAAAAGTAGACAAGTTGCGTCAGGATAAGGTGATGGTCCAGCTTCAGTATGAGAGTGATTGTAAAGATCTTCAGATTGCTTATCTTAAAGCTCTCGGGGATTGGCAGGAGACGCATCCTGTAGATAAAGATGAGGGATTCCTCCAATCGTTTACAGAGCCGAAGGGAGAGTCGTTTTTTACGACAGAACCCTATACCAAGATCATCGAAAATATGTTTGATTTCCGAGATGAGAATAAGCTTGGTATCACCATGGTTCTTGAAGATGGAGAGCGGGTAAAATTTGACCTTATCTTTCGTTTCCATGGGCCGTATTTTGTTGCCGAATGACGAGCTTGTTCTTCGATGGGCTGATGTTACTGACATTGATGCTTTGATGCATCTTGAGCAGTTTCATAGTAAGAGCAATTGGAAGAGGCAGCACTTTCTTGTGGCACTGAGTGCCAAGCAAGTGCTGCTCGCGAGTTTTCCAGAGCGCTCAGTAGGATTTCTGATCACGCAGTCCGGGTTTGATATTGTGAACCTCGTTGTTGATCCTGGCGTGAGACGTTGTAAAATAGGGCATCGACTCATCTCCTGCTTCATGGAGCACGCCCGGGCAGTAGGTGCTTCAAGCTGTGTGCTTGAGGTCAGAGCGGGCAATAAGGCAGCGCTGGCATTTTATGTATCACTTGGTTTTCATGAAATTGCACGACGGAAGGCTATGTATAGCAATGATGAAGATGCAGTTGTTTTAGAAGTTTCTCTTCTTAAGAAAGTGGTTTACATCCAGAGGATGAAATACCCGCGTGTTGCTATTGATGGGCCTGCTGGCTCAGGGAAGAGTACGCTTGCGCGTATGCTTGCGCAGCGGCTTGGGTACCGATCAATCCATACTGGATCACTTTACCGAGCCGTTGGACTCTGTGCCATGAGGCTGGGTGAGCAAGTACCGATGAAGGAGCTTTTACACGCAATAGCGCGTCTTCGAGTTGATGCTGATACAATGAGCATTTCTCTTGATGGAGAGGATATTAGTCCATTATTAGATAATGACCAGGTGGCAGCAGCTGCGTCACATTATGCTGCCCTTCCTGATGTACGGCATGCGCTTTTAGGGCTTCAGCGACATCTAGGTGCTGAAGGAGGGGTGATTTTTGAAGGACGCGACATTGGGACAGTGATCTTTCCCGATGCTGAGGTGAAGTTTTTTCTGACAGCATCTATTGAAGCGCGGGCATCACGACGAGCTCGTGAACTCGGTTGTCCTGTCGAAGACGTTTTGGCTGCCATGCGTGAACGTGATGCTGCGGATACAGAGAGGGTGATTGCACCACTCAAATGTGCATCTGATGCCTATGTTCTTGATACCAGTATGCGTAGTCTTGAGCAGCTTGTGGACATCATGGAAAACGAGGTACGTCATCGCACTTACTAGGGTAGCTATTGTACGAGTTGATCGCATGGGAGATAGTTTGATTGCCCGCTCTGCTGTTGATTGTGCAAGAGCGCTTTGTCCTGACGTTGCAGTTGTGACTCGCCGTGAACACGCAGCTTTTTTTCCGGTTCCTACTATTGTGTATGAGCAAGATTTTTGGGCTCTTGTTGTCGCACTTCATGGTTATGATGCTATCGTCCATCTCCATCTTGATCGCAAAGTGCTTTTGGCTGCACGCTGTGCAGGCATCAAGCGCTCCATTGGACCTGGGGCATGTAGATGGGAAAGTCTACTTCTCACTGAGCGTGTTTGGCAAAAACGTTCCCGTGTTGAAAAGCATGAAGCAGCATATAACGAAGATCTTGTTGCGCGGCTTGGCTCCTGGGGGCACGTTGAGCACCCAGTCTTGCAGCTTGGTAGGCCTCTACAATCCTTTGACGTCCTTATCCATCCTGGCATGGGAGGGTCAGCATTAAATTGGCCACTCATGCAATACCAGGCCTTGGTGCAAGAGCTTCAGCGCATAGGTAAACATGTGGCTGTGAGTATCGGTCCACAAGATCGGGCGCTTCGTGAAGCTTTTGATTGTCCTATTATTGAAGGCTCGCTTGAAGAGCTTGCAAGTGCCATGCAGAGTGCGTCTCTCGTTATTGCGCCTGGTACCGGCCCTCTCCATTTAGCAGCAAGTCTTGGTCGTAAGACCTTGGGCATTTATCCAACCTTACGGGTCCAAGGTGCCAAGCGATGGGGGCCACTAGCTGGCGAGGTTATAGCACCTGATGTGATATGTCCTGCATCTTTTCAGTGTCTTGGGAAGAAGTGTGAGCATTATCTTTGTATGGAGAAGCTTGATGTGCAAACAGTGGTAGCGAAGGTGCTGACACTACTTTCAAAATAAGCAAGACGTTGCAGTGTAGGTCAGGATGACTGAGCCGCCATAGCCGCCTCCATTTTGATAGCTGCCGCCTGCTCCAGTTATGATGCCGCCCAATGTACCGTTATCGCCTATTATTCCTACGGAGCCATAACTGCCGCCTAGGTTTGCGCCAGTCTGGCTGCAGCCGCCGCCACCACCACTACCGAAGCCACCGCCACCGCCACCACCATTGCTTATGCCCCCCAATCCGCCGATAGGGCCGCTGCCTCCAAATCCCCCAGAGGTACTGTTCGATGCATTTGTGCCACCAGTCCCGCCATTAAGTGCACTGCCTTTCGTACCAGCGCCTGTGGTGGATGAGCCGCCTGCGCCGCCGCCAGTACCTGTGCCCTCGGCCCCTGCTGTGCAAGTGCCACCAGAATAATTACCGCCGCCCCCACCACCGTAGTATCCAGCGCCACCGCCGCCTCCACCACCCCAGGGGCCTCCACCTCTATATGTCAGGAATGGTGTCGCCTCTTGACCACTTAGAATCTAGGGGCGGAAAAGAGATAAAACCATATGGCACAGCCAAAGTATTCCGAAGCATTCAAAAAATCTGTTGTTCAAAAACTTCTAACCAGGGGGACC
>CAIUGE010000071.1 GCA_903898645.1 Oligoflexia bacterium
ACTCCCAGCCGAGCAGCTCCTCCTATTCCTGCCAATGCTGCTGGCCGCGTTCATACTACTCGTCGTCGTCCTCCCAGCCGCAAAGACGCTGCTGCCACTGCTGCTGGCACTGCCCCTGCAGCCCCTGCTGCTCCTGCTGCCACTGCTCCTGACACTACCCCTGCTGCCGCTGCTCTCCGCCTCAAAGCCGCTACTGCTGCTGTTGCCGTTGACGAAGCCGATAAGGAGAACCTTCCTCCTGCACAAATCAGTGGCAATTAACGAGTTGCCGGTGAACCCTTATAGATGTAATCCAGCGCTTATGTGTTTTTCAAATGGTACCTAACACTTGTCACCACCTTGCGCGGTCTAAAGAGGAGGGCCGCACGGAGCATAAATGCTGTCTGATTATGCAGGATCTGCTGCCACCAGTGGGCTGGAACGAACTCTGGGATAATGACTGTTACAAATTCCGTATGAGCCATACGATCGATTTGATCAATATACTCTATAAGGGGTGTAACAACTGAGCGGTAAGGCGATTCCAATACAATCAGCGGCACATCATGTGCCCACTTATCCCACTCGGAACGGACATGCTCAGTAGATTTGCCGTCCATTGCAACATAGCAAGCCCTGATATCATGGGCGAGCGAACGTGCGTAGCGGAGGGCAACAAGAACACCCTGATGCATGCCTGATACAGGGATAATGACTGTGTGCCTAACTGGATGAAAAATTGTAGACTCTGGCCTGTAATTAACAAGAGAAAGCTCTCTTCCAACAGCATCGTAATGGGAGCGAATACGCTTAAAAATAAAGACACAGAAGGGGATGGAAATCAGAATCATCCAAGCGCCTGAGAAAAATTTGGTGCATGCAAGCACAAAAAGCACGATGAGTGTTGTGATGGCGCCAAGTGCATTATAAAAACAAGAAAGAACCCAGCCTTTTTGTTTACACCGGACATGATGAAGCACCATGCCTGCTTGCGATAGCGTAAAGGAAAGAAAAACTCCTATGGCGTATAGCGGGATAAGAAGATGGGTATCTCCACGAAAGAACACAATGAGCAGCATCGCCGCAAGACTAAGGCCAATGATGCCATTAGAAAACACAAGTCTATCTCCAAGACCCGCAAGTTGCCGAGGAAGGTAACGATCCTGAGCCAGGAGGGAACTGAGCCGAGGAAAATCAGCATAACTCGTATTAGCAGCTAGAATTAAAATAAGAGCAGTAGCTGCTTCTAGAACATAGTACATGGGCGATTGTCCAAAAATCGCATGACCTAAGACTGAGACAGCAGTCTCACCTGGAGGTACCGAGATGTTATAAACGTGAGCGAGTAGGGTAACTCCGAAAAAAAGAGCTCCTAAAGTGAAGGACATCCATCCCAAAGTGATCTTGGCATTTCGGCATGATGGCTCTTCAAAGACAGGGATCCCATTGGAGATTGCCTCAACACCAGTAAGTGCAGCACAACCTGATGCAAATGCACGAAGAAGCAAGAAAAGCGGTACCGGTGCAAATGTCATAGCAGATGCCTGATAGGGAGCCGAACCCCTCACAAAACCAATAATAATAAGAACACCGAAAACGAGGATGAAAAAATATGTTGGCAGAGCAAAAATAGATGCTGAGTCCCGTACGCCGCGAAGATTCAGAATCATCAGGATAAAAATGAGCGTGCAACCAATCACTTCCTTATACCCACTCAGCTCAGGGATCGCCGATACGATATTTTCCACACCAGAAGCTGTAGAAACTGCAACAGTCAGGACGTAATCAATAAGCAGTGACGCGCCAGCAACAAGGCCCGCATAGGTTCCAAGATTTTCTTTTGCAACAATGTAGGCCCCCCCGCCACTAGGGTAAGCGTCAATTGTCTGACGGTAAGAAAGGGTCAGGATAAGTAAAAGCAGGACAATGCCTCCTGCTATGGGTAACGACCAGCTCTGGGCGCCAAAGACCGCAAGCGGTATCAGGATCTCCTCAGTTGCATAGGCTACTGATGAAAGCGCATCTGATGACAGAACCGCAAGCGCTTTCCATTTTGGAATGCGTTGATGACGAGCCATTTTTGATGCAATAGGCTCCCCCACAATGAGCCGCTTCAAACGTGCTAAAAGCATAAAAATCCCCTCAATTTTTCATCGCATCGGCATTGAAAAAACATAAGCCGCGTGCTACCCCCAAGGAATGAAAACACTTACCGAATTCTCAGGCGTTGCACTGTCTGCATCACAGCGCGCAATAGTTCCAGCTGATGCAACTCCTGAGCAGCTTGCAGAAGCATGGCATGTCGATCCGCAAAAAGTACCCTTCCTCACGCACGCGCTTGAGCTCTACGCAACACGCCCCCATGGTGTTAAGCGTATCGTTGTCTTGCAGACAATGGCTAGTGAAAAACCTCCAGAAGGTGCAGTACAGCGCGGAGAGCATTTTTATATGACTGAGTTCTTCCCTCATGCAGCGGCGACCATAGCTCCTAAAAAAGACGAGCGGCCCCAGCAGAAGAAAAGACGCCCACCCAGGAAGACCCCTCCCCCTCCTGCTGCTATAGTTCACAAAGCAGGCTTTCGAATTACGCCAAAAATTGCGGTACAGGCGGTATCCCCTTTACCGACAGGACCCGATCAAAATGCGCAAAACTCTGCCGAGAGTCATCCAGCACCCGGCGATCAGGACAAATAATAGATTCATGAGGGAAATGGGATGCATCAATAGGTGCATCCCGATCAATGCTAGGGATTGAGGCACATAAGGTGTCATCAACTTGGCGGAAGTAAGCTTGATCCTTCGTGTCTTGTAAATCAAGTTCAGCAACACCTTCTGGCTTATAACGATAGAACTTGGGCGCTTCTTGTGACCACAAAATGGGCGGAGAGCAGATACTTTTGAGCCCAGGCTCGGTATGGGAGCGCTTGCGGTGCGCAATACTAGCATTCAGATCAATAACTTCACCATACTGAGTTGCAACCCAAAACGAATAGTTCTCTCCCCAACAGCCTGCCCAAAGTGGCTCATTATTTTCTAAAATCTCAATCCATGCAGCCTGCCCGTACATAATACGTGACTCAATGCAAAAGAGAGATAAAGCTTTTTGGCACGCCGCTGCAACAAGAAGCGGCACCTCAACGCGATCTCCTGTGATACGATCAACAGTAGTCGTCACAAGACGCGCAGTATGGGCTACAATAGAAATGGGTGTATGCATGCGCTCTATGTAGCACAAGAAAAGAGGGACCATGACAGAGAAAAAAAAGGACCCCACGTTTTACGGAATTTACGTGGCCCTGACAGGCGTTTTATTTGTCCTCATGCTGAGCATTGGATGGATCGCCCTCGAGAAAGGCTGGATTGTCTCAAGATGAAGCGCGCTCAATTGTCCGAAAAAATGCATGCAGCCCTTCGCACCGTCGAGCAGTACCGTCATGAGCTTTTTAGCATTTTGGAAAAAGATCCTAGCTGGTATGGCTCAATCACTATTCATCACCTGGTTGGTCAATCTCTCCGCATAACACCTAAGCAGTCAAGCAGTGACGCACCATTTCAATTCGGCATTGTGCTCAGACTCTATGATGGCGAAACACTCCATGAATCAGCAACAGACGATATAACTCAGCTCATCGAACTTGCCCGAACTTTACAAGGAAACACAGGAAGTCGACCCTATAAGCCTTTATCTTGGGCCCAAAGACTCGCCCTTGATCTTGATCCTGAAATTCGTACACAGATTCCAAAAAACCCAACAAGCCATACTCATGTCCATTTCGGCATCCGCTATAATGAACCGCTTTTTCAAACAAATGACTTAGCTGATGTCCTTAATCGCGTTACAGAACAAAAACCCTCTCTCAGTACCGTTATCTGTCGGGATATGGAACAAATTGAAGAAACACTTTTCTGCGATCGCGAAACACTCATGACACAAACACTTTACCGGGTGTCACGCAGCGTCTTAGCAGTATCAGGCAATGAGCGTACTCACCTACGAGTAGGCGGACTTGCAGGCCATGAGGCCCTCAAAATCCATCAACCACGCATTGACGAAATGCTCAATGATCTTGAAGGCGTTGTGCATGCAGACAAATTGATTCCTGGCCAGTACCAACTTTTAACAGGACCTGCTGTCACAGGCGTCTTAGCTCACGAAGCTTTTGGCCATTCTCAGGAAGCTGACACCTGGGCGCGTGGCCGCAGCAAAGCTCGTGACCTCTATGCACAAAAAATTCCCGTTGGGAATGAACATGCAACAATCATTAATAATCCGGCACTCTTCCATCATGCTGATACCGTAGGTACAGCTTGGGGCAGCTATTTCTTTGATGAAGAAGGCTGGCTTGCACAAAAACAGATCATTCTAGACAAAGGCATACTCCAAGCGCCTATGACCAACCTGACCTCAGCACTCAGATTGGGTGTTCCACGCACTGCTAACGGGAAACGTGAGAACTGGATGCATGGCATCTATGCTCGTCAAACGAATACGTATTTTGCGCCAGGCCTCACCAAAGATATTATGGCTCTTTGTGACAAAGGTTTTCTTGCTATGCACCCAGCAGGAGGCATGGAAGACCCAAAAGGCATGGGAATTCAAGTAGGACTTGCGTACCTCTACGAACTTCGTAACGGAAAGAAAACAGGAAAAATCTTCAAAGGTCCGTATGGTGGAGATATCCAACTCACAGGCCCAACCAGCGACGTCCTCCATGCTATACGTGCAGTATCATATGGCACACAAGAGCCAACAAATGATGTAGGTGGATGCGGCAAGTACCACAAGGAATTTGTCTACGCTGGATGTGGTGGCCCCTATTTACTCATCAACCCTGTAACGCTCGGCTAAAGGAATATCTATTATGTGGACAATCGATGACCTCAAAGCATCTCTCTCCAACAACTTCCATGGATGGATTATTTCAGAAGACCGAATGGACCGCTCTGAACGGTATTTTGTCCAAAACTACGCACTTGACCAAAGCCGTGAAGTGCATGCAACTATCATCCATGTCTTTCTCATGCAACGCTATAATCATGAGCACCGCGAAGCGACCATCGCACTCCAACAATCGTCCCCGCTCAAAGCGCAACTGGACGCTGCAAAATTTACTGTTACACCCGCTTGGACATTAAGACCCGACACCAGCCCATTACCAGAAAGACAGATGGCCGACCCTCGCATTATCCAAGACCGAGCACGCACGATAAAGGAAGAAACAGAGCGTCTGCTTCATGCACCTTGTGATGGCCGTTTTCATTCAGCAGAACTTTTTATGAGCGTGCACAAAAAAAGACGCTTTTATTCAACCGGAGAGCATTTTGCGTGGACAGAAACTGAGGTCTATGCAGAAGTAGCCGTTTCACAAGGCGGAGATCATGAGCATATTTCTCTCCAAACAGCAATCCGTGCTGAAGATATTCCGTTTGCAGCAATGCTCAAAGAGGCAAGCCACCAATCAAGTCTTGCAGCTAAAACACAAGCGCCAATCAGCAATACACACATGCCCGTACTCATTGATCACAAAGTCCTTGGCGACATTATCCGTACTGCAATTATCCAACTCTCAGGCTCACAAAAATACCAGCACCTGCCTTTTCTAGAACCAGGCACACCCTTGATTGCAGACCCAAAAGGCGACCGCTTTTCAATCCGCATTGACCCAACCATCCCTTTTACAGCAGGAACCTATGCCATCTCTTTTGACGGTATTATACAACAACCTATTGACCTGATTGAAAATGGCATTGTGCTCACCACCCTCTATGACACCCGCTATGCACAGCTCCTCCAAGCAGCGCCAACATCCACTTTAGGATGCATCATGATTGCACCAGGCGAAACAAGTCTTGAGGCATTAAAACCAGGTACACTTGAAATCCTCGAACTCTCTGGACTTTTCATTGACGCCCATAGTTGCACATTTAGCAGTGAAATCAGGCTTGCTCTTTTCCATAGCCCAGAAGGCCCTAGCCCTATAAAAGGAGGCTCACTCTCTGGCTCTCTTACAAGCTTTCAGGATATGAAACTTGCATCGACTATGATCCGGACAAGCGAAATGGCAAGCGGCGTTCCTTATGGCTACTACGGACCGACCCATGCAAGAATCCATGCCTCTATTGTGCGCAATCAGT
>CAIUGE010000072.1 GCA_903898645.1 Oligoflexia bacterium
CGGATTTGTTGGCGCAGGCACCACGAATCCCTTATCAACACTACAAACAGGCGGCTCTTTTGGTGTTGCCATACGAACTGTCACGAGCGCCACCACACTCACAAGTAGTGATCAAACGCTTTTGGTGAATGCAGCAGGGGGTGCCATTACTGTCACCTTGCCGACTGCCATTACGGGAAGTAATATACACAATTAAAAAAATCGACACGAGTGCAAATACTGTAACAATCAATACTCTGTCAGGCGCAACCATTGACTCAGCCTCAAGTGCACTTCTCAATTCACCATCTGCCTATGCCAATATCGCTTCAGATGGGTCAAACTACTGGATCACTGGATCCAATGCGCTGATTGCAATCGGAGCAAACCCACATATAGATAATTGCATTAACATATCAACAACCACGAGTGTCACACATTCAGTAAGCTTAAGTGCACTCAACGTCACCGTGCCTCAATCCGGCAACTATCTTGTGTGGTATTCGGCTCGTGCCTGGATGTCAAATTCCACACTAGGCTGGTTTTTCAAGCTTTTTGACACCACAAGCGGGGGGTCGCTTGAGCGAACGCAGGGAAACAATATAAATTTTTCTACTACGAATGGTGACAATAAAGTCACACAAACCTACTTTGGGTACCTCACTGCTGGGCATATCCTTACTATTGTGCAAACACTCGAGAATCCCAGCGCCACATTGACTGTATGTATGGGCGACATCCAAGGTGGCGGCCCGAGCATCCATATGGTCAAAATTAATTAAGAGCACATTGCGACACGTACGCATCTCAGGTAAACTGCCCTTACATGCTCCACACTTGGCATTTCGATACTAGCTATGCACGGTTACCAGAATCCTTTTTTTCACGGTGCAAGCCTGTGCCTGTGCGTTCCCCATGTCTCAAAGTTTTTAATCACAAACTCGCGACTTCCTTAGGCTTGAGTGCTCTTGGGGAGGATGCCGCAATTTTCTCAGGCAATACGATTCCTGAAGGCGCAGAACCTATTGCTCTTGCCTATGCCGGACACCAATTTGGTCATCTAACAATGCTGGGTGATGGACGAGCAGTCCTACTAGGAGAGCATGTTACTGACAAAGGGCGTTTCGATATTCAACTCAAGGGCTCAGGGAAAACACCCTTCTCACGAGGGGGTGATGGACGGGCCGCTCTTGGACCTATGTTGAGAGAATATATTATAAGTGAAGCTATGCATTATCTTGGAATCCCCACAACAAGGAGTCTCGCTGTTGTAACAACGGGCGAATCCGTATTCAGAGAGGTGCCTCTACCAGGCGCAGTGCTCACACGTGTTGCTTCCAGCCATATCCGGATAGGGACTTTTGAGTATGCAGCACGTACAAATGGCATTCAAGAGATCGCCGACTACACCATCCGTCGACACTATCCTGAGTGCTTAGGCTCTCGAAATCCTTATCTTGCACTTTTGCAGGCCGTCACAGACAAGCAAGCAGCGCTTGTTGCGCAGTGGGTCTTGGTTGGATTTGTCCATGGCGTTATAAATACCGACAATGTGGCACTGTCGGGTGAAACCATTGATTATGGTCCGTGTGCGTTTATAGACACGTATAATCCCAATACAGTTTTTAGTTCCATTGACCATAACGGACGTTATGCATATGGGAATCAATCTCGTGTCATGCAGTGGAATCTTGCACGATTTGCCGAAACACTGCTTCCACATATGACCATACATGAAGCGCAGAACGTCGTTGCAAGCTTTCAACCGCTTTTTCAAAACTACTGGCTTGCAGGCATGAGTAAAAAGCTTGGACTTGCACCAGAAGAAGCGCAAGACACAATTGAAGAGCTCCTGCAGCTCATGCAGGGGCACGACTACACCAACACCTTTCGAGCTTTGTCTGACGAGCAATTGCCTGATGCACCACTGTTTCGTGAAGCAGCCTTTACTGCGTGGCATAAGCGCTGGCAAAAGAACGCACAACTGCCGCTGCACAATCCTATGATCATTCCACGAAACCACGTAGTTGAGAAAGCGATCGAAGCTGCCGTAAAAAATGATGATTTTACCATTATGGAGACTCTTTTGAAGGCACTTGAGACACCCTATGGCAAGCATGACGAGTACCACGGACCCACCAACTCAACTTACAGAACATTTTGCGGCACGTAGTGGACGCATTGACTGCTATTTAGATTCGCTGCGCAATCCGAAGCTTTGCACTGCGTGATCGGGGGTTACGCACTTGCTCTTCATCTGTCGCAATTATGGGCTTTTTCGTGAGTGGACGGAAAAGGTCCTTTTGACGAAAGCATTCTTTAACTGCTCTATCTTCCAGAGAATGGAAACTCATAATAGCAGCAAGCCCCTGGGGCACTAAGCGGTGGGTCAGCTTGAGAAGTGACTCAAGCTCGGACATCTCTTCATTCACAACTATACGGAGTGCCTGGAACACACGTGTTGCAGGATGAATGCGTCCGTAACGCGCAGAAGGAGGGACTGATCGCCAGATCAGCTCTGCTAAATCTTTAGTCGTTATAAGTTGCTCATGATTGCGAGTAATAGCGCGAGCAATGGTACGAGAATAACGCTCTCCGCCAAAGCGAGAAAAAATATCAGTAAGCCATTTCTCGTCACGGCAGAGCAGGTCCCGCGCAGTTAGATCTCGCCTTTGGTCAAGCCGCATATCAAGTGGCGCTTCTCTTTGAAAGCTCAGGCCGCGAGAAGTATCCTCCATCTGGTCACTACTCCAACCAAGATCAGCTAAAAGCCCACTAATAGGCCCTTCGAGCTCTGAAAAACGGGCATGGATGATCTTAATCCGCCCCGATGCAAATCTGATCCGGGCTGCATCAACAGCTGATTGATCCTGATCTGCAGCTATCAGCTGAATATCTGAGCGATGAGCAAAGCACTCTAAAAGCATGGCTGTATGGCCTCCGCCGCCTAGAGTACAGTCGATGACTGTACCGCTGGGACAATTGGCAAGGGCTTGAATAATAGGGGCACCTAAAACAGGGATATGGATAGTCATTATTTTTTCTTATAATACGATTCAAATGCAAGACGCGCAAGGTAAGAGGATTTGACACGCCAAAACTTACCGTGGATGGTAAGGACTGCAACAGCAATTTTCTTGGAACCAGACTCAGCGTAACCGACAAACCAATCATACTTACCGCTAGGGTCAGTCCCCATAAGAGAACCAGTTTTACCACCAGCGTCGACGAGAGGGAAGCGACCAAAAAAGCCCCGAAAAGCATGACGAGAAGTGCCTCGCCTGACGGTCTCCTGCATCAGAAGTCTTACTTCTTTAGCAGTGGGTGGCTCCATCACCATATGTATCGTCGTTGGCTCAGCACGGTACATGACAGCTCCTTGTGCATCAGTCAGTGATTCAACAACATAAGGCTCCATCATCATGCCATCCTGAACAACGCTTGCTGCTATCAACGCGCCCTGGAGGGGGCTCATAGTGTTTTCTCTCGTAAAGCCTGAGGCACTTTCAGCAAGCCCAAACGCATCATCTGGCAGCACAGCACGGCCTTGCTGCATAGGAAGATCTGTAGTGATCTTTGTATTGAATCCAAAACGCTCTGCAAATTGACGCATACGCTCTTTGCCAACATGGAATGCTCCCAGTTTACCAAAAACAGTATTGATAGATTTACCAAATGCTTCACGGAGTGTGATGGTGCGCGTAAACCTCGTGATGGCATTTTCTAGGATCTGCCTCCTATAAAGAGTATGGCCACGCCCATTATAAGTAATCAGAGAATTTGATGAGAGTTCTTTATTATCCAAAACAGCAGTGGCAGTGACTATTTTAAAAACTGAGGCTGAGGGAAAGGTGGCGCGGAGCGCTAAGTGGGATGCAATCAGAGGCTCCTTACCATAACTCATGAGTGCAAGGATACGACCTGTTGCTGGATCAAGTGCAACAAAGGCGCCATAGTCGGGCTTATAGAGAGCAAAGTGCTTCTCCATCGCTTTCTGCAAATCCCAGTCTATGGTAGAACGCATCGTAAGTGGTTTTTGATCTTCAAGTTTCAGAATAGTAGGGAGTGCTTGGGTTTGGAAGAGAACAGGGCCTAAGGCCCTAGCAATCTGATCCTTGCTGATGCGCTCATCTCCTGCCTGACTCTGCGCAAGAAAGAATAGCCCCATAGTACTGATCAATATATTTTTCTTATAGAGCACGGGCGGGCCTCATTCTGATAAAAAGAGTCTTGTGTCCTTATGGTCCCACATTGTAATCTGCAAATGTGCGACCTGCAAAGACAAAAGACGTAACCATCCAGGCGGATCATGAAGAGACGCCTAATCCCTATATCCTACCAAACAATAATCGTATCTACAGCAATAAGCTTAAGTTACAGATTGCTCGCGATATGCTCGAAAGGTACACAGGAAGCCCTCCTGAAAGATTCGGTAAGCAGATCATTTTAACAAATTTTGACTACTATCTTGAGCGATTCCACAACCTCTGTGGGGATGAACGCACTCAGGGATCTGCCATGGCAGCGGTTCATAGCAGCAAAACAGGCGTGTCTGTGATCGACTTTTCGATTGGCTCACCAACAGCTGCCCTCATCATCGAGCTCCTTGCAACGGTAAATCCGACAGCTGTCTTACTCCTCGGCATGTGCGGAGGCCTTCATCGATCACTTAAAGTTGGAGATTTTATTTTACCAACTGCAGCAATTCGAGATGAAGGTGCATCGCGTCACTTTATGCCCTCCCAAGTGCCGGCATTACCGACGTTTAAGATCCAAAAATTCCTTTCTCAAATAATTATTGAGAAAAATCTCGATTACCGTACGGGCGTTGTGCATACTACTGACTATCGATTCTGGGAGTTTGACCAGAAGTTTAAAGCTCAACTCTATGAAGAAAGGGCTCTTGCCATCGAGATGGAAACAGCAACCTTATTTGTTGCAGGCTTCGCAAGCAAAGTGCCTATCGGAGCACTCCTTCTCGTTTCTGACCTTCCGTTGAGGCGGGATGGAATTAAGACCAAGCAATCCGCAAAAAAAGTGTTTCGACAATTTACGGACCTCCATCTTGAAATTGGTATAAAATCAATGAGTGAGATTGCCGAAAGAGGCGAACACATTCGACATTACAAATGGTGATACTTCATGTTTAAAAAAATCCTGGATTTCTTTGGAAACGACCTTGCAATTGATCTAGGGACGGCAAATACCCTCGTCTATGCAAAAGATCGAGGCATCATCATCAACGAACCCTCGGTCGTTGCTATCCACCGCAACTCGAGAGGACAAACCCGAGTTCTGGCGGTTGGCAAAGAGGCCAAGGACATGCTTGGAAGGACTCCCGGCTCCATCCAAGCTATCCGGCCCCTCAAAGATGGCGTCATTGCCGATTTTGAAGTCACCCAGCAGATGCTCAAGTACTTTATTCGAAAATCACGAGAGCAACGCTCCTTAATCAGACCAAGAATTATCATATGCATTCCTTTCGGAATCACTCAGGTTGAAAAACGAGCAGTCAAAGAATCAGCCCAATCAGCTGGGGCACGTGACGTTTTCCTGATTGAAGAGCCTATGGCCGCAGCCCTTGGCGCAGGTCTCCCAATCCGCGAACCAAGTGGCAATATGATTGTCGATATAGGTGGCGGCACAACAGAGGTCGCTGTGATTTCCCTTGGCGGCATCGTCTATTCAAAATCAGTACGTGTTGCAGGCGACAAATTTGATGACGCGATTGTGAACTACATCAAGCGCAAGTACTCACTTTTGATCGGTGAACGTACGGCTGAGCAGATCAAGCTATCCATTGGGTGTGCCTACCCATTTGAAGAAGAGAAAACCTATGAAGTGAAAGGTCGCGATCTGATTAGCGGCGCGCCTAAAACGATTGAAGTCAATTCAGAAGAGATTCGGGATGCTTTGGCCGAACCAGTTTCAGCTGTAATCGACACTATCAAAACTGCCCTTGAGCGTACGCCACCTGAGCTTGCGGCTGATATCGTTGATAATGGGATCATTTTAGCTGGAGGCGGAGCATTGCTCGCTAATTTAGACATTCTTATTAAAGAAAAAACAGGGCTCCCTGTTGCCCTTGCCGAAGATCCATTGACCTGCGTTGTCAGAGGCTCTGGCAAGGCACTGCAAGATCTTGATCTTTTGCGAAAGGTAACTATCATTTAAGGATGAATGAACCAGTTGATTCCTTAACTGATATCAAGGATATTTATGAGCTACTCACAGAGGCTGCAAAATGCAGGGCCCCTGCGCTTCTCTCTTGGGACGAACAGGAACTGATCATTAAGACAAGTGTCTCTCTTTTTGATCAAGCGACACGACATTTCATTCTCCGTGGCCCAAATGCCGCAGAGCAACGTGTTTTAACTGACGTCCTGAGCCTCTGGCAACCAAAGTTTTATCAAATTATCTCGCTCCCGCAGGCAAATTTACTTATGCAGGCGAGCCTTGACGAAAAAACACCCCAAGGACTTATCTTTAATTTACCAGCCAAGATCATCAGACTCCAAAGACGGAAGCACTCACGTTACAAGATACCCGCAGGGTATGTGCTCCGTGCAGGATTTACCAATGAAGCCGCTGGCAAAGAATCGATCCAAAAGCGCCTGTTCGATATCAGCGCGTCAGGGATGTCCTTCCTGATTCATCGTGAGGAAAGAAATCTTTATCTCAAAGACCAAGTTTTGCTCAAGATCGCTTTTATGATTCGCTCCCTCACCATCTATGCTCGTGGCGTCATACGCTACACGCGTGACATACCAGATACCCAAGAATGCAAAGTAGGAGTCGAATTCTTGGATATCCATGAAAACCAGATCCAAACTATTGAAGATTATGTGCTCCAGGAAAACAGTAAGAACTATACACGCTACCTCTAGACAGCCTGCGTCGATAAAGATATAGAGAACTGTGGCATACAAACACAAAGATCATTACTTTCTCAAAGCGAAGAAAGAGAATTACGCAGCACGCTCTATCTACAAGCTTGAGGAAATGGACACCCGCCATAAGCTTATTCGCCCAAAAATGCGTCTTTTGGATCTAGGAGCAGCCCCTGGCTCCTGGTCTCAGTACATGGCTAACAAAGTCGGCCCAGGTGGATGCATTATTGCTATCGACTATGCACCCCTCTCCATAGACTCACCCCAGATCATTTTCCTCCAAAAAGACATCTATGATCTGGTACCTGAAGATTATGGACACATACCTTTTGATGGCGTTTTGTCTGATATGGCACCTAAAACTACTGGCATCCGCATGACGGACCAAGCCCGCTCTCTGTCTCTGTGTGAGATGGCACGTGATACTGCCTACCAGCATCTGAAGCCAGAAGGATTTTTTATCTGTAAGATCTTCCATGGCCCAGGCATTGACGCGTTTTGTAAAGCGCTCAAAAGCTCGTTTGCAACTCTCAAAATGATTCGACCAAAAAGCACCCGGCCTGGCAGTTTTGAGATCTTTATTGTTGCACAGGGTTACAAAGGGGCACCATGACCATCTTTTCGAATCTTGCGATGAGTCTTGATGGAAAAATTGCACCTGCTGATCGTTCTTTTTTCCCGCTTGGCACCAAAGAAGACCGAAGACGGATGCTTGCCCTACGGAATACTTGTGACGCGCTCATTATGGGCGCTGAAACACTGCGCTCGTACCAAAAAGCATGCAATGCACCTGACAAAATGATCACAAACGTGATTATCAGCTCAAAAATGGACCGCGTTGACCCAACCTGGCCTTTTTTTTCTAGCCCCAAGATCAGGCGTATCCTCGCTGTCCAAAACCCTGACAAGGAGCGCTTTCCGACATGCGAGTGGCTCGAGTACCAAGGACCACAAGCGCTCCTTACCGCACTCGCCTCTCAAGGTCTTAAAAATATTCTCATTGAAGGAGGCGGCGCCCTGATGTGGGATTTCGCCCCCTTTATTGACACCTTCCATGTGACCATCACGCCACGTATCTTAGGAGGCACCAAGGCACCAACCCTCGTGGATGGCCTAGGGTTCAGTAAGGACACAAGCCTCAATCTACAGCTTCAAGACATTATCCAGAACGAAGATGAGCTCTACCTCACCTATAAAAGACTGCGCTCGATCTGAGCTCCAAGCTCCTGCGCCTCATCAGTTGGAAAAATCGCCATAGAAAGGTCAACATTGGACTGGGCCTCACTATAGCGTCGCAGCTCAAGTAAACAAACTGCCAGCTTGGTATAGGAATAATACGCACGAGGCTCAAGAGCTACAGAACGCTGAAAAGATGCTATCGCTACCTCGAATTGCTTACGCTTCAGATAGATCATGCCCAAATTATGATGCATATGATGGAAGGGGACGCCGCTCTGAAGTGCTCGTAAAAGCAATCTCTCTGCCTCCTCACTTTCGTCATCAGCCATGTTCATGGCTAAATTATTCAGAGCGCGCCCATTGTTTGGTTCAAACTGTAAAATACGCTCAAATAATGCTCGTGGCTCTCGCCAAACATGCTGCTGATCCATCGTGAACGGAAGAACGGCAATCAGAGCTCCTCCAACTACCACCTGCGCGACCCGCACATAACGTGCTGCACCTAGACACATCCAGCAAAGCCCAACACCTGGCACAATGAACCAGTGATCAAAAAAAAGCGCATTAATAACAGCAATACAATTAGAGGTCGGAAGTGTTGCCAAAATATACCAAAGCGCACCCCCGCGAATGGACTTTGCATAAAAAAAAGTACCCAAAAAAAGACCCAGTACCAAAAAACCCAAAAGCACCTGAGGCTCCAGCAAATTGACCTGAAGCGGCAAAAAACGTTCATGATGAAGATCGGTCGGCCAGAACCAAATTTTTAAACTCTGTGGCAAAGTACTGACATATGTTGCAATGCGATACACCACATGTGCCGTCAAAGGATTCTCGCTATCGTAAAAATTCAAAGTATTTTTAAAATTCAGTACCGTGAGGCGCAAAACTACATACCCCCCACTGATGGCAGCAGGCATAAAAAGCTTCTTCCAACCAAGTCGTCTACCTTCAGCAAGCTGAGCGCAGGCGAGAAAAGCGGGCCACATCACAGCCGTCTCCTTAGAGCAAAGCGCGAGGACACCCGCAACTAACGCCCCAACATAGGACGTATCGAGCAAAAGATACGAGATACAGAGAAAAAGCAGTACCAAAGTATCACCCCTCCCTGAAATATAACCCCCTGTAAAAACTAACAAAGGATGCAGCATAAAAAGGAGTGTGACCAAAAAAGATAGAAGCAGAGAATTATGCATGCGCCTATTGACAGCTAAAAGCGCAATACCAGCCAATGCCAGAAGCAAAACACTCGTGATCCTATGCCACATAGGATCCAGGCCATAGCAATAGTAATCTGCCATATGCGTCAAGGCCTGAAAAGGCCTATAGAAATTGGACACTCCTCCAGCCCCCGCAACCAGATCCTCATGGAAAAGCTGCGCCACATTTCCAGACTGGACATGAGCATTTTTCACTATAAACTGCTCATCATCCCATAGAAATGAGCCACCAAGAAATGATGCACTGTAGACAACCAAGATACTAAGAGCTAAAAAAACCGCAGCCAGAGCTTGTCTCACCTAGCTGCACTACCATGTTGACTTCATAAACGATAGTCTGATTGGCACCCCGAAGGGCATGCTGCCGTAATGGACCTGATATAAAACGTCCACAAGGGGCGTAGGAGTTTTTTCATTCCAGGAACAATAATTCCAACAAATGTCATAGCAACACTTAGCATAAGCAAATACTCAACAATCGCCTGACCATTTTCGTCCTGCAAAAATCTTCTCACAAGCTCCTATCGGCTGTTTGCAAAATGGACCAAACAGGGTAGACAGGTACCATGCCATCTTTCAAGACAAGCATTGTGCTAGCTACTCTCTGCGGGGGATCCGCGTTACTTCTATCGGAACTCATGACGGTACGTCCTCCAGAAAATATCGCACCGCTTCAATCTGAACTCCATGAAGGGAGCGTCCTCCCCGAGATCTCCTTTGATGCCATCGATAAATCAGTCACGCCCTTTGCAAAAATAGCTGCTCCTATTACCGTGATCACCTTCTGGGCAAGCTGGTGTGATGCTTGTATGGAAGAGATGCCATCCCTTGTGCAGCTCGCCAAAAGCTACCCTTCAACTGAACTCCAAGTCATAGGTGTCAGCGTTGATGATAGCCCCGAAAGTGCCATACCCCGGACCAAAGCACGCTTCTCCATCGACTTTCCCCTCTTTACAGATACCTCAGGCAGGCTCTCTGACCTATTTGCTGTCCGTGCAATTCCCCGCACAGTCGTCCTGAACAAAAATCGCAAGGTCCTTATGATGCAGCATGGTGGCGAAGACTGGAACGCACCTGCCTTCCATAATCAGATCAAGCAATGGCTCGGTAAATAGAGGCGCCATGTAAAATCCGGCCAGCATAGCAATCACGCTTCTGGCCTTCGCCAAACTTGCATATGCGCTACCGTACACATTGAGTGCTGGCGCTCCAATAAGCGCATGCAAACTTCTCCTCCACATCCCAATGATGAACGGCGACCCTTTTATAAGCTTTGCCTTTGTTGCACAACCTCGCTGCCTGTTCATGCACCAATCGTACTTGCCATTTAAAGCCAGGCACCTAAGAAAGACCAAGAAGCAAAACCCCTGCAGTGCTATCGACTTATATTATATAATTAATATCCAAAGTTTTCTGGTTTGATATGGAGAGAACAAGTGTTACAGTGCGGCCGGGGGCACATAGCAAATGATCAACAAAATACTTACTCATGCAGCGGTAATGCGCAATACAATACTCCTCTGCTTCTTTTTGGCACTCTCAGCACATGCGACCTCAGTCACCTTACCCTATAGCTTTACAGCAGGGAGTCCCATATCGGCGAGCCAGATGATGGGTAATTTTGCGTCTATCACAAGCGCCATTTCAAGCACTGTGAGTAGTCCTTGGGTAGCGAGCTCCCTGGTTTCAACTTAATAGTGCGCCACCAAGCTGAGTGACGCACTGATCTATTTTTGATCTACAGAATTGACAAGGAGATAGTCAGCTGAGGTACGCTTAGTTTTGAAATAAACATGCCAAGGAGGCACTCATGACGTAC
>CAIUGE010000073.1 GCA_903898645.1 Oligoflexia bacterium
AAGCGTACCTCAGCTGACTATCTCCTTGTCAATTCTGTAGATCAAAAATAGATCAGTGCGTCACTCAGCTTGGTGGCGCACTATTAAGTTGAAACCAGGCACTCAACTTCATTATTGAGAGAGCATAAAATTGCCACAAAAAGCTCTTTTGCGTCGTGTTCTTGATAATGCCTAGAATGGAAGGTTGAGGCAGCTTGTAAAGACCTGGCTCATGTGATCTTTACAATAGTCATGAGCTGGTGTATAGTTGCGCCCTATGAATCATTTGTTTTTTCTTGTTGTTTTTGTCCATGCCGCTATGGCTATAGTCGTGCTGCACCCTAGTGAGAGTGAACTTTCTCCGAGTGCTGTGCAGGTAGTTGCAGATAAAGCGCACGAAAAAGCGATAAGTATTCCAGGTATTTGCGCAGTTATAGTTGGGGACCCTGGTCGAGGTACGGTTGGTACAGGTATTTTTGTTTATAGCACAGCAGATACTGGTTACGTCTTGACGACAGCGCATGGGCTTGATGGGCAGAAGCCCGCTGCTGTCCATCTTTCTTTTAACCAAGATATTCGTGATGGACTAAGAATGCAGGTATCAGGCGTACATATCCATCCTAAGTTTCAGCCTTCAAATGCTCTTTTTGTCCATAATATTGCTCTCCTTGAATTTCCATTGAATGATTCATGGAAGAAGATTATGCCAGTTCCTATGGATACGAGAAATGATTATGAGCCTGGAGTTTTTTACGAAGGGTTGATTGCAGGCTATGGGCATTTTGCGACAAATAAATCAGATCTCTATGCTATTGGTCGGGCGCATGCAGGGGCGACATGGGTGCAAATCCACCCCATTGAGAGTGGCTCCCCTTTATTTATGTCGTTGCTTCCTCATAGAGGACATCAGCGTGATTCACAGGATAAGCCAATTGTGCCGCTTGCACTCAATCAGTACTTTGATATACGAAAGCCTGTTTATGATGAATTTGAATTAGCATCTGCTGCGATACGCGTACATGCTGAACAAAGCATGATTTTGCATGGTGATATGGGCGGGCCATTATTTTTAAAAAGTACAACGGGTAAGTTAAAAATTGCTGGCATTGCCCGTAGTGTCACATTTAGTGATACTACGTTGCTTGCTGATAAGCATTTTTACTCTTTAATGACTTACTGGGAGCCTGTTTGTCTCTATAAAGATTGGATCCGTAGCGTTCTTTTCTCGCGCAAAAGATAATTTGGATACGCCGCGATAGGTGGCTCGGGCAGTTTATGGTGCTTTTACATGTGCCTTGGATGTCAAGAGAGATTTTGATATGTCATGATGGCATCAAACTTGCTTCGTACCTTCTGCGATTGAGGTGTACGTTATGTGGTTTTTTGTTGTCAATCTTGCCTTTGCTGCTGAGCATCCTACATTATCGAAAAAGAATCTTCATTATTTTGAAGGCACAGACGCCATGATCGAAACCGCATTGAAGGACGAGAGTCATCGTATTGATGCGGAGTTTCAGGTGCCAGAGATTTTGAAAAAGCCTGTGCGGTTTTGGATGAAGATCTATACGCATTATTCTTCGCAGCAAATTGTGCTGTATGATTCGTCAGACATGGACGTTATCTATGATGTGATTGATATACGAGTTCTTCACGAGAGTAAAAAATCGGCTATTTTGAAAGAGATTCAAGGAAAAAGTACAGTTAAGAATGCTGTTGCACGTTTAAAAAATGCCATTATTGCAGCGGCAGCGCATAAGGAAAAGCCGAAAAATATTGATGAAGCGCTTTGGCAAAAAGTGTGTGCTCGGGTGCTCGGTCATGAAATTCATGTGCATGCACTTGTGGCTGCTGTCAAGTCCATGCCAGGACAGAGAGATTTTATTATTCGGGGTCTTTTTGATGCAGAAGGGTATTTTCCGAAACTTGAATATATTTTCAACGCTTTACATGTGCCTAAAGAATTGACACGGTTGGCTCTTGTTGAGAGTTCTTTTAACATCAAAGCCTACTCGAAGGTTGGGGCGGCTGGTGTTTGGCAGTTCATGCCAAGATCATCCAGGGACTACCTGTTGATTTCAGATGAGCTGAGTGTTGATGAAAGGCTTTCTCCACTTAAATCGTCAGTAGCAGCTGCAAAACTTTTGAAATGGAACTATAAGTTTACAGGGGCTTGGCCGCTAGCGATCATTTCATACAATCATGGGCATAAAGGATTGCCGAGGTTTCAGCCAGCAGCGTACCAATTTGACAAAATAGCATATCTTTTTACACCTGAGAAAAGTCCATTGGGGTGGGCAAGCCAGAATTACTATTCAGAGTTTTTGGCTGTGACGCATGCTGAGGCTTATCGTGAGATTTTTTATGGTGAAGTGCCAAAAGCTTTGAAGAACTTTGTCACAATTGAACGTCTGACGCATAGCGAATCTGCTTTGAGGTTCATTGCAGATAAGCGATTGTCAGTGCCTGACTTTAAGCTTTTTAACTATGATGTCAGGGATCTGAAGCGACCCTTGCCTCGAGGGTACTGGTTAGCTGTGCCGTCCAATAAAGATCATATTGAGGGTATAGTCCATTTTCGCCCGCTCCACCTGCAGCATAAAAAGCATCATGCATGAAGATGTGCTAAAAGAAGGCATGACGCTTTCTTTTGAAGATGCATTAGAGCAGCTGGCTGAGTCGGTAAAGAAGCTTGAGGGGGGAGATCTGCCTCTTGAAGAGGCTTTGAAGCTTTTTGAGCAGGGCGTTGCATTGACGCGGCGTTGTCAGACGCATTTGGCTGATGCTGAAAGACGCGTTGATATTGTTATGAAAGACATGGGCAGCACTGTTGAGCTCGCTCCTTTTGGTCAGCCTTCCTAGAAAGCAGACTGATGCAATGCATCTAATGTATAGCTTTTTACTCCTCATCATTTGTAGTTGTAGTGCACCTCCTGTGCGTCAAGATGAGCCACAGCTTCCTGTCTCGCATCAAGAGCCAGAGGTGATGTCTAGGCGCGTTATTGTTTTAGGTGGGGGCCTTATTCAGGGAGCGGCTGGTATTGGCGTTTTGGAAGACGGAAGACTCATGAAGCGGCAATCAGTACATCTTGTGGGGGTTCAATTCGGCGGATTTATAGCAGCACTGTATGCGAAGACAAAGACTGATGCGCAGTTCGCCTGGATGTGGCTTGTTGTGAGCGGTGAGGATTATTTAAATCCAAAAAAAGAAGATCTTCTTCATTATTTTCGTGGCGCTGGAAGGGATCGGCTTGCAAAGCGTCTCCGGCCCTTATGTCAGACGCAGACCGTACGTATGCCAACCAGTGTGTACTGTGGTGGACATATGATTGAGCTTGGACAACGTGATGATTGTGAAACTATGCTTGCCTGTGTCGATGATGCACGAGAGGATGTCAGAGTACAGTATGTGCCACTTGTCACTCAGCCTCATGATGATGTCATAATCGTCGATACGCAAGAGTATATGCATGTTGACGGAGGAGGAAGGCACATTGTACCTGCTGCGACATCCCAGCGAGCAGAGGCACGTTTTGCAGGTAAGCAAGCAGTGAGGGGCATCGATTGAAAATTATAGTGCGTTTGATAGGCTTCGTTATCTGTGTGGGTCTTGCGGGGATCGGGTTCCTTTTTTGGCATTTTGGTCAGGGCTTGCCACAAATTGTGAATCCTGAGGATTATAGGCCAGCCATTGTGTCAGAAGTGTATGCCGAAAATGGTGATGTCATAGGCGAGTTTTTTAAAGAAAGACGTTATGTTGTGCCGTTTGAAAGTATCCCGCAGGATGTTGTCCATGCTTTCTTGGCAGCTGAGGATGACCGGTTCTTTGAGCATCCAGGTATTAATATTCTGAGTATGATTCGCGCGGGGATTGCAAATTTTCGAGCAGGGCATGTAGTCCAAGGTGGCAGCACAATAACGCAGCAAGTTGCAAAATCTCTCCTTTTGACGCCTGAGCGCAGCTTTGATCGGAAGATCAAAGAAGTTATTTTGGCGAGCCGGATTGAACGAAATTTATCGAAACAATCGATTCTGTATCTCTATTTGAACCAGATCTATCTTGGGCATGGTGCCTATGGGGTAGAAGCCGCGTCCCGAATCTATTTTCATAAAAATGTAGGGCAACTTGACGTTGCGCAAGCAGCACTTCTGGCAGGTCTTCCTCAGGCCCCAAGTAAATATTCTCCATTGCTTAACCCTCGGCGCGCCAAGGAGCGGCAAATCTATGTGCTAAGGCGTATGCTTGAAAATCGTTTTATCAGTCAAGATGCTTATTTGAAAGCAATTGACGAGCCTTTGATGATCTACCATTCAGTAGACATGAATAAGAAGGGCGTGGCGCCTTACTTTATTGAATCCGTGAGGCAGTATGTCCAGGATCACTATGGTGAGCATGGCCTCTATGAGGAAGGCCTCAAGATCTATACAGGTGTTAAGCCAAAGCTCATGCAAGCGGCGAAAGAGAGTTTACGTCAAGGCTTACGTGCCATTGATAAGCGGACTGGGTATCGAGGTCCTCTTCGGCATTTGGGCCGTGAAGAAATAGAGCCTTACTGTCGTGAGCAAGCAAAAAAAATATTGGCTGAGCGGCTTGTAGGGCAGGTGCTGACACGTGAGGGCGCGTTCGATAAAGACCTGTCACTTCGTCAGCTTGGTGTTGTGCGTCCTCAAGACATGCTGAATCCTGAGCGGCTTTATGATGCAGTTGTCGTTCAAACTGATAAGAAAAAGACTTTGGTGCGAGTGGGAGAGATGCAGGCAGAGCTTCAGGATACGAAGCATTTTAAAATAGGTGATGTGATTCGTGTCAAAATGCTTGGAGCAAATCGTGTGAGTTTAGAGCAAGATCCTTTGCTTCAAGGTGCCCTTGTCTCGATGGATCTTAAGACAGGGTGTATCCAGGCTTTTGTTGGAGGTTATGATTTTGAGCTTTCTGAATTCAATCGTGTGACACAAGCAATCCGGCAGATTGGATCCGCATTCAAACCTGTGATTTACTCTGCGGCACTGGAAAAGGGGTTTACACCGACGTCTATTATTGTCGATTCTCCGCTTGTCTTTCGTGATGGTAATGACGGAACGACATGGAAGCCTAATAACTATGAAGATAAGTTCTATGGCGATACGACATTTCGTCAGGCGCTCATTAAATCTAGGAATATTCCAACAATCAAGATTGTACAGCAGATAGGTGTCCCGCAAGTGATTGATTATGCTAAGCGCATGGGTATATCGTCGAGCTTTCCAGTTGATCTGTCTATTGCTCTTGGGAGCAGTTCGCTGACTTTGCTTGATATCACAAAAGTGTATGCTATCTTTCCAAGGCTTGGAAAAAAAATTGAACCGCTCTCTTTTGCGCGTATTGAGGATGGGCATGGGAAGGTTCTTGAAGATACTTTGAAGCCTCCTGTGCCCATTGTTTCTCCTTCTCCCGTTCCCAGTGAGGCTGGTCAATTCAGTATTCAGACGAGTTTTCATGATCCAGTCCAAGTTGTTGACCCTCGCGTTGCGTATGTGATGACGCATCTTATGAAAGAAGTTGTGGCATATGGAACAGGACATGAGGCAAAAAACCTTAATCGGCCAGCTGCTGGGAAGACAGGGACGACCAATGAGGCTATGGATGCCTGGTTTATAGGATTCACGCCTGAGGTCATTACGGGTGTTTGGGTTGGCTATGATGCTCAAAAAAGCATAGGAGTCGGTGAAACAGGTGCACGGGCTGCGCTCCCGATCTGGCTTGACTACATGCGTGTGGCTGTAGAAGGTATGCCTGTAACAGATTTTTTGGTGCCTGATGGGATCACCTTTGCATTTATTGATCCGATTACAGGTCGAGCTGCCACGGAAAAAACACCGCATGCAATTTCCGAAGCATTTATTGCAGGCACTGAGCCAGTGAGTGGGCAGAGTGAAGAGGTTGATTTCTTTCAGGAAGACAAGGATTGACCAATAGTGGATGTTTAGTATATACGCTGGCTACGAGGTTTTTTTATGCTTGTTGCTTGTGTGTTTTTGATTCATGCGGCTACTGCGATTGTTGTTGGGCATCCTGAGTCTAGTGGTCGTGGTGAGGCCTATGATGTTGAGCGCGCGAGCGCGACTGCGCGTGAAAAAGCGCAGGAGCTTCCTGATGGTGTTTGTTCAGTTATAGTTTGGAAAGCTGACATTGTTACGATTAGCGCTGGTGTTTTCGTCTGTGCGCGTGATGGTATTGGCTATGTTGTGACTGCGGCCCATATTTTTCGAGACGCGGGTGATGGGATTGCGCTTTCGTTTCGCCCAAATAATTCTATAGGGGAGCAAATTCCTGTTTCACGGTTACATAGGCATCCTCAGTTTATGGCAGGTGCGTTTGGAGGCAACGATATTGCTATTCTTGAATTCAAGTTAAGTGATTTGGATCGAAGTATGACGCCAGTGCTCTTGGATACTAGTAAGAGGGATGATTCAGGATCATTTTCTGAGGGTTGGATTGCGGGCTATGGGGCCTTTGCAACCAATATGTCAAAAGATGTTTTGCTCTTAGCTTTGCTTCACGCAGGAAAGACGTGGGTGAAGATCCAGGAACGACCCGGTCAGCCTTCAGTGTTTGTGGCGCCGCATTTGCAATGGACCAGCATTTTGACACGCAGTGTGATGATGCTTTTGTCGCCTCTCACATGAAGATACATGCAGAGCAAAGTATGTTTACGCGTGGTGATAGTGGTGGGCCTTTATTTTTAAGAAATCAAACAAATAAGTTCGTACTTGCGGGTATTGCCAGCAATACTCATAGCTTTCAGTTGGACCGAGGTCCTTGTAAGCGGAATTTTTTTATTATAGAGAATGAGTGGACATCAATATGAGTACATAAAGAATGGATATTAGGCATTCTGTTTGCGCCAAACAGATAAACATTCACATGGTGGTGAGCGGTCACAGTGAAGATGGTGTTTTTCTCCAAGGAGAAAGTATTGTTATTGACAGTAGTGGTTGATGGGTGTACATAGGAACGACGGGGTCCTTTTTATGCTTTTTCTTATGTCTTTTATTCATGCTGCTATCGCTATTG
Source organism: Oligoflexia bacterium (assembly GCA_903898645.1). Lineage (GTDB taxonomy): Bacteria > Bdellovibrionota > UBA1018 > UBA1018 > UBA1018 > CAIUGE01. The sequence goes on from CAIUGE010000073.1 coordinate 7,031, forward strand.
TTGTCGTGCATCCTGAGCCTAGTGGTTATGGTGATGGATATGATATTCGGAGGGCTGAGGAGATTGCGCATGGAAAAGCGCTCGAAATTCCTGGCCTTTGTGCAGTTCAGGCAGAGGAGTCTCATGATGGCAGTTCGAGCACGTATCTGTGTACTGGTGCTTATGTCTATGGACGCAATGGCATTGGGTATGTGCTGACCGCGGCTCATTGTGTGACGCGGGAGAATGTCGGTTCAATCTATCTTTCTTTTTCTCCGAATATTCATGAGGGACAGAGCATTCGGGTGTCTCGGGTTCATGTCCACCCTCAGTACAGCGCTGTTCATTTGACGAATAATATTGCGCTTCTTGAATTCAATCTCGTGGATAAAGCTCTTGTGTCAGTTCCTACAGATACTGAAAAGGCATATGCGCATCGCGCCTTTTTTGAAGGATGGATTGCAGGCTATGGGGCATTCTCGACGAATACATCAGAGGTTTTTAGTGCCGCACGAATCCATATGGGTGCAACCTGGGTACAGCTGCGACCAGGTCGTGAAGGCATACTACAGTTTAGTATGAAGCTGCCTCATGGGTCGAATCGTTTTGATGTGCCAATCGATTCAGATCGTCATTTTGACACACAGTTGCCTGCGTACCAGGACGCGGAGGAATTTCTAGCTTTTATGAGTCCTCACTTCAAGATACATGCAGAGCAAAGTATGTGTACGCCTGGTGATGGTGGGGGGCCGTTATTTGTGAAAAGTCAAACAAATAGGATGGTGCTTGCAGGGATTGCTAGTCATTCCTTTCATATGCCTCCGTTACAATTACCACATGATAAGATGTTTCGTTCTGTAGGAAATATGGGAGCCTGTCTTTTCGCATAGAGAGTGGATGTTGGGTGTTTTGTTTCCATCTAGAACTTGAAAGGAGTAGGCTTGACAAGCTGTCGTGAGTTCGTATACAAGGGGTTTTTGGAGTGATTTATGAATCAGATGCTTGCTTGTGTACTTTTTATCCATGCCGCCGTTGCCATAGTTGTGACACATCCTGAGTCTAGCGGACGTGGTTCTGCCTATGAAGTTCAGAAAGCTCAAGAGACTGCGCATCAAAAGGCACTTGGGATCTCTGGTGTCTGCGCAGTTATTGTTGACGATCCAGGTCAGGATGACCTTGGTATAGGTAGCGGCATTTATATTTATGGAGAGAATGGTGTCGGTTACGTTCTTACTGCGGCTCATGGCCTTGCTCGAGAGCAGATGCGATTTGTCCAGCTCTCGTTTCAGCCCGATTACCGGGTAGGGGAAAAAATACAGGTGTCCTGGATACATATTCATCCTCAATTTAATGCTTCGGCGCGTGCCTCAGATTATGACATTGCGATTATTGAGTTTCATTTGAGTGATTTGGGGCGCGACATCGCGCCTGTTCCGTTTGATGCCTCTACCTATGAGGGCGAGAGTTTTATTGAGAGTACGGTAGTTGGCTATGGTTCTTTTGGGACCAATGCTTCGCCGCTTCTGGATATGTCGCAGGTTCACGCTGGTTCTACATGGGTACAAGTAGAATTGAGGGAAGGCGAGTCTCCGTCATTTATGTCTCGCATTCCTCATAAAGCGAATCGTTTTTCTGTCCAGGCGACACTGAGCCAGTACTTTGATACGCAGCTTCCTGAGTACCCAAATATGACGGTCTCGATTCTTGGAATAAAAATACATCCAGAGCAAAGTATGTTTCTGTCTGGCGATACTGGTGGGCCTTTGTTTTTCAACAGCCGAACAGGCGGATTGAAGCTTGCAGGCATCGCTCGTTCTTTGTCATTGAATGGGCCACTCACGCTTCCTGGTGGTAAAGATTTGTATTTCATGGCAAATCGTTGGGAGCCAATTTTTCTACACAAAGTGTGGATTTACGGCGTTCTGTCCTCATCTGGGGGCCGCCGATAGCGTGTCAAATCTAAGCTCCTCACTTGATTCATGCGTATTGGGGTGTGAGGATCTCAATTGACAGTATTTGTTTTTTCTTTTATACACCATTTATGAATCAGTTACTGTCCTTTGTCATTTTTATGCGTGTTGCTGCTGCTATAGTTGTCGTGCATCCTGAGCCAAGTGGTCAGGATGCTGGCTATGATGTGATGAGAGCTGCAGATATTGCACATCAAAAAATGAAGGATATTTCAGGTCTTTGTGCCGTGTTAGTGAGTGGGGATGATGGAAGTGTGTATAGTTTTGGTAGCGGTGTCTTTATTTCTCGCAGACATGATGTTGGATACGTTCTAACCTCAGCTGGTATTGTGGATCACGCAAACCCTGATCGTCTTCGCATCTTGTTCTCGGGTCGGGAGGATCGAGGAGTTCGGGTTTTACGCATACATGTTCATCCTCAGTTTGACGCTTCGATGCTGCCACCACGTTATAATATTGCTATTCTTGAATTTCGTTTCAGCGATGAAGAGCTTGAGCCGGTTTCTTTAGACGTCCGAACGCACTATGAGACTGGAGAATTTATTGAAGGGGTAATTGCAGGCTACGGGTCCTTTGGTACGAATCGATCTACCCTCTGTAACTTGCGCCGGGTCCATGGAGGGCAAACCTGGGTGAGATTGGTGAGTGAAGGTGCATCTCAAGCATTTTCTTCAGCAGTTCCTCATATGGTAAATCGGTTTGATATGCCTTATGAGTTAAATCAGCACTTTGATGTCCAGGCTCCCGTCTATCGTGACCCCGATTTAGTATCGCATATCGCACGTGTATTCCGTACACATCCGGATCAAAGTATGCCTATGCGAGGCGATGGTGGCGGGCCTTTGTTTTTTAAAAGCGCAACAGGTGAAATAAAAGTTGCAGGTATTAATTCTTTGAGTGCGATGATGCGATTTGTGAGTGACTCTTCTGGAGAGACTGCGCATTTTTTGGAGAGTCGTTGGGAGCCTGTTTTTTTATCTACAGAGTGGATTGCAAATGTGCTGGCAGCACATTTAGAATAATATAATATTATTATCTTGTATTATGCAAGCGGGTGCGTATATGGCTTTGAGAGCTGCAGAGAGTCTGATGTGCACGCCATTTTTTTTCATGATCCAAGCAAAAAAATTTTCGTTTAGACGCCGATCCGGTATTGGGATTATTATTTAATTATACGTATTGGATTATATCCCGCTCTTCATAGGAGAGTGTTGACTTAGTTTTGTTTTGGGGGCGTAGTGCAAGCGGGGGGTCTGTCAAGAATATGCTGAATAAGGTAGATGGTGTATGCTGAAAGAATACGTTATTGCTGTGCTTTTTTTGTGTGTTTTCAGCACACGCGACTTCGGTCAGTTTGCCATACAGCTTTACAGCGGGGAGTCCAATATCCGCGAGCCAAATGATGGGTAATTTTGTGTGCCGTAGTCTCACATAAGAAGGAGCTAGAAATGAGCAACTAACGATGTGGACAAGCTATGGGAAAGATGAGGGTGGGCCCCTCGGACTCGGCGTACAGGCGCAGGGTTCAAACCACTTCAAG
>CAIUGE010000074.1 GCA_903898645.1 Oligoflexia bacterium
CTCACTCTAGACTAGACCCTATACGAGCAGCAGCAAAGACCCTCAAGAGACATCTTGATAGATTACTAACATACATGGACCACAGGATCACAAATGCAGTCACGGAAGGACTAAATTCGAAGATCCAGATTCTCAAAGCCAATGCAAGAGGATTTAGGAATTTTGAAAATTATCGGATAGCCATTCTTTTTTATTGCGGAAAAATGGAAATGATGCCTTAGGGGTTATGCACAGAAAAGCCCGAAGAGCTGAAAAAAAGAAAAGATTCCCACTGAAATTTTTGCATATAGCCAATGTATCGGTATGGCGCCTGATGAAGATGATGGAGGTCACATATGATACATTGAGAATGGCTTGCGGAGGTTTAGAGGGTCTTAAGGCCTAAAATCGTATCTTGACAATAGATGTTGTTTTTCTCTGGGAATTCAGCAAGTGCATGCACGCCTCGGGATTCTTTACGCAATAGGGCACTTTGGACCATAAGGTTTCCTAGCAGGAGCATATGTTCAGCTAAGCGGCGTTGCTGGGAGGCGGGTTCCTCCATGAGGGTATGGTGAAGGGATGAGATATCTTCTTGGGCCTTTTGCAGGCCTGCTTGTGTACGTAGGATACCTACATTGTCCCATAGCGTTTTGTGGAGCGCTTGCATGGGGTAGGGTGTACCTCGTTCGAGAGGGGATACTTTTATAGGGGGCAATGATTGGTTTGTATGGCCAGCAATAGCGTAGGCTGCTTCATGTGCAAAGACGAGTGCCTCTAGAAGCGAATTACTAGCGAGCCGATTGGCTCCATGTAATCCTGTGGAGGCGGTTTCTCCAACGGCATAGAGGGAGGGTATGTCGCTTTGGCCAAAGGCATTGACGAGTATGCCTCCACAGGTGTAGTGAGCTGCAGGAAATACTGGAATAGGTTGCTTGGGTGCATAGATCCCATTTTTTTGAAGTGTTTTGAAAATAACTGGAAAGCGTTTCGCAAAATGCTCTTCATGAATAGAAGAGCAGTCAAGGAGTACATGACTATCATGTGTTTTAAGACATTCGCGTACAATAGCCTGGCTAACACTATCGCGAGGAGCTAGAGACCCGAGTGGATGATAGGATTTTGTAAATGCATGGCCGTTGAGTGTTATAAGTTCAGCGCCTTCTCCGCGAAGCGCTTCAGTGATCAAGAAAGGGCTACCTTCTTTCCAAAGAAGCGTTGGGTGAAATTGCATCATTTCGAGATTTGCAACGCGGGCGCCTGCTAAGAAAGCAAGCGCTATACCGTCGCCTGTTGAGGTTTCAGGGTTACTGGTGTGGGCATAGAGCCGTCCTGTGCCTCCTGTTGCAAGGACAGTGATGTCGGCGGTGATAGTCGTATTATGCTCGATAAAGTGAGCACCTCGGCAAGTGCCGTTGGCATCGTGGAGTAGCTCAATTGCTTGCATATAGGGTCTGCAGGTAATGAGGGGGTCATTCAAAACAGCTCGAAGGAGACTATCGTGAATGGAGCTTCCTGTTTGGTCATCAACATGAAGAATGCGCCTATGGGAGTGACCGCCTTCTCGGTGAAGGTCAAAAGCGGCATCTTTGCGTGTAAAGGGGACGCCAAGATGGATGAGGTCTTCAAGTCTGGCAGCTCCTTTGGAAACGCAGAGAGCTACAATTTCGGGGTGACAAAGTCCTGCTCCTGCATTCAGCGTATCCTGGATATGGTCATCAAGAGAGTCAGGAGATGCCCAGACGCAGGCAATGCCACCTTGGGCATGGCGCGTTGAGCTTTCTAGAAGGTCTGTTTTGGTGGCTATTGTGATGCGCGCACTGGGGCAGTAACGTCGTATATAGTACGCATTTGCAAAGCCCGCGATCCCAGATCCTATAATCAGCACATGCACAACCCACCATGCTACATGAAAAAAGAGAACTGCGCTTTTCTTTTTTGATCCATTGGTCCTTGTTCTGAGGGGGTGTGCGTTTAGAATGGGTGTAGTTGTGGTTTATGAAGACTGACGTAGTGAGGATTACTCCGGATGTTCTCTTGCTGATTGCAAAGATCGATGAGTTCAAGGGGGCTTGGCGTGCATTAGGCGCGTTAGCGCCGGAGCGGCTAGTGATAATGCGGAGTGTCACTATAAGTGATGTGATGTCATTGGCTGGTGCGAATCCAGCACACTCAAGCAGCATTTTCTGGCATTGGTGAGCGTGGGCATCTGAACCAGCATGGTCACGAACGCGCCGTTTGGTACACTTTATGAGTTACCGGTTATAACGCTGGTTAGTTCCTCAACGACGTTACTCAGTTCGCCTGAGAGCTGGGAGAGTTCCTTGCCGGAGTGTGCCGTTTCTTGGGCGGTGACGGAGTTGCTGTGGGTTACTTGATTGAGTTGATTCATGGCAGAAGCAATTTCCTGTGCTGCCTTTGCTTGCTCTCGGCTACTATCTGCTATAAATTGGGACATTTTGGTTACTTCGCTTGTTCTTTCAACGATTTCATTGAGGACCTTCCCGCACTCGCCAGCAACTTGATTCCCAGTTGTTATTCTTTCTTTGACGACGTCTAAGAGCTCTTTTACCTGTCCTTGGGTTTCATTGATGATCTGATTGACCTTGTGGATGCTTGCTTCGAGCATGTCAGAAATTTCCTTAGCTGCACTCCCGCTCATCTGCGCTAAAGTGCCTACTTCTTCTGCAACCACTGCAAACCCTTTGCCGGCTTCGCCTGCTCGGGCAGCTTCAACTGATGCGTTAAAAGAGAGGAGTTTTGTTTGAAAAACGATATCATTAATGACGCATGTTTTGGTTCCAATTTCATTGATGATGTGGGTAATTTCAGAGAACTTTCGGTTACTGTCATCAATGCTTTGTCCAATTTGTTCATTGCTGCTGCGGATTTCGTGGATTGTTTTGATCATTTTTTCAATGACCTCCTGGCCATGCTTCGCACTGTGCTCACCTGATAAGGCGGCTTCGGCTGAGTTCTCTGCATTTTTCGTATTCTGATGAATAGTTGCTGTCATTTGATCCACGGCAGTTGCGGTTTGCACTAAGGATGATGCTTCTTGCGTGGTTGCTAAAGATAAGGATGCAGATGAGTTAGCAATTTTCATGGATGCATTTTTTACGGATTTCGAACTCTCTTTGAGCCGATCGGTAATGCTGTTAAGAATAGTTGTGACGCCATTGAGGAGTATGAGCCCCAGACCGCCACTGATGGTTACAGCTACCAGTCCAATAATAAGCATTTCAATCCAGCCCTGTTGGTAGGCATCATTTTGAGCGTTGACTGAGGTTTCGATTGTGTTGGCATCAGTATCGATGAGCGCATCAATAAGCTTTTGAGAAGTGAGTCGTTTTTCTCGGGCTCTGGTGATGTTGGGTTGTGTTTCAGATTTTTTTCCCTGCAACAAGAGGTTGTAAGCACTCTTGCTTTCTTCATAGTACTCACTCATGTTCTGAAGAAACTGTTTGTATACTTTTCGTTCTTCATCTGTTGCAAGGGATTTGTATTTTTTAGACTTTGATTGCAGAATTTGGTACTGATCTCCAATTTTTTTCCAGGCAGATTCAACGTCTTCTTGTTTTTCTCCTTGGGTCATGTAGAGAAAATTTACTGCCATTCTTGCTAAAGCCAGGTTAGCATCCTGTGCCAAAAGCATTCTCGGGGTAATGGTTTCAGAAAAATGACGTAACGACTTATTTTGGTCGTACATCTTGTTGATTCCCATAAGTCCGATGGATAGGCCAGTAAGTATGAGAAGTAAGATTGGGCTAATGACTTTAGCTTTGAGACTCATCTGTTTTATTTTCATGTAAAAAATTTCACCCATCTCTGTTCTCGGTGTCTAGGGGTGATTGTTGTAGGAACTTCTGATATATTGCTGTGCGTTATTTTCATAGAGTGGTGGCGTCGGCACCTGAGAAAGCTCGACTGATAGTGTAAAATGGGTGTCATGAAATTTGCAGAAGCGATAGAGATTATTGCAGCACACAAGTCTGAGTTTGCCCGCTGGAAGGGCAGATGGTGTTTGTCTTTGGTTCGGTTGCACAAGGGGTTCGGTCAGATGGTGACATTTTAGACATAGTGCATTACTCTTAAAAAGGAGAGACGTGTCTTCTTTTTTGCGTTAACTTAAAAGCATGCCCCAATCTTTTCCACTTGCTGCTTCTGCCAGGATTGACACACAGGCTTTTGTTCACAATATGAAGCTGCTGGCGGGTCTTGTTCCTTGGGCTGAGATGCTTCCTATGATGAAGGCGAATGCCTATGGGCATGGGGTCCTTGAGCTTGCAGGACTCGTTGAGCGTACTGTGCCAAAGCTCTATGGCATAGGTGTGGCGACTTTGGAGGAGGCAATCGCCCTGCGCGCTTGTGTAGGGTCAGAGATTATCGTTTTTTCGAGTCCATTTCAGTATGACCAGATACCAGTTTATAAGAAATATCGACTAACGCCAGTGATTGCGACAAGGGACGCGCTCCGTGCCTACATGCGGGGGGGTGCACGTATGCCCTATGAACTTCAGTGGAATACGGGCATGCATCGTATGGGCTTAGGTCCTGAAGATATGCAGTATGTCAGGAGGTGTCAGGTGGCGCCTCGCAGTGTTTTTACACATCTTGCGATGAGTGATCAGGTGAAGGCCTCACGACTTCAGATAGAGCGTTTTAAAGAAATCTTAGCTGTTTGTGGGGGCGCAAAATGCCATGTGGCTAATAGTGGGGGAATTTGGAATAGAAAGGCGCTGGGATTAGAGGCGCATACATCCATTGTGCGGCCTGGTGTCTCTTTGTATGGCGTGAGGCCATGGTTTGAGGCAGATCAGGGGGGATTAAGGCCTGTGATGAAGCTTGTAGCGCCAGTTGTTGCGCGTCACAACTTGAGGCCAGGAGATCATGTTGGCTATGGGGGGGCATTTGTTGCGAAGCGCCCTATGTCTTGTGCTATCTTGGGGATTGGGTATGGGGATGGATTGATGCGTGCCTTAGCTGCAAAAGGCCGAGTTTTTTTAGATGGTAAGATGCGTCCGTTCCTTGGTACCATTAGCATGGACTTATGTGCAGTCGCATGTGGGCCTGAGACGCGTATTGGTCATATGGCTGAAATTTTTGGTTCAAAGATAGATATTTGGGATCAAGCTTGTGCTGCAGGCACGATCGCGTATGAATTCATGACAGGTGTATCGCATAGGGTGCACCGAGAATTCACTAGGAAAAAAATACCATGATACGCCTTCAGAATCTTTGGAAATCATTTGATGGTGATCCTGTTTTGCGTGGTATCCATCTCCATGTACCTGAAGGCAAGCTCATGTATATTGTTGGTCCATCGGGAACAGGCAAGTCTGTACTCATGAAGCATATGCTCGGTCTTTTGCGTCCGGATCAAGGCAAAGTGCTTGTGCAGGGTGTTGATGTTGCTGGATTAGGGTCTAAAGAGTTTGCTAGCTACCGGCGGAAGTTTGGAATGCTTTTCCAAAACTCAGCTCTTTTTGATGATTTTTCTGTGTTTGATAATGTTGCTTTTCCGCTTCGAGAACACACAACTCTATCGGAAGATGAGATAGGAAAGAAAGTGGTGGCAGCCTTGAGTCGTTTTGGGATGGACCAAGGCTATGAGAAATTGCCAGCTGAACTCTCTGGTGGGATGCGTAAGCGCGTAGGTATTGCGCGAGCCATTGTGTGTGATCCACAGATATTGCTTTTTGATGAGCCAACGACAGGACTTGATCCTGTGACGCGACATATGGTGGATGATCTTATTTTGGACGCTAAGCATCAGCTGAATGTCACCTCAGTTGTGATCAGTCATGACATTGGTTCGGCGTTGATGCTTGCAGATGAGCTGGCTTTTTTGTACCAAGGAGAGATTGTATTTGCTGGGTCTGCGAGTGATTTTGTCGCATGCCCCCATCCTGAGCTCCAGCGGTTTTTAGAAGCTGAACGACGAAGTGCTCGGGTTTTTCAGGAAGGTGGCTTATGTCCCTAGAGGTGTGGTTGATCCGTCATATGTCAGGCGTTATTGAGGGTCCAGTCAGTAAGGAAGCGCTCTGCGAGATGATTGAAAAAGATGCATTGGCCCCTGATGATGAGGTATCGTCAGGGTCTTATTGGTTTTCGCTGCGTGAGCGTAAAGAAGTGTATGAGCAACTGGGGGTGCTACCTATGGAGCGGCGTACGCGTCGGGATCAGGAGCCTACACAGGAGATGGAAAAAACGCAGAGTATTGAAGCGCCAAAGATAAAAAAGTGGTGGAAGAAACTTTTCTGATGGATCTTCAACCGTTTATGAAGCAGTGTGAGGCGGGCATTTTATGGCCCCTTTTTCTTTCTTTAGGAGAGGAAGATTTTCTTCGCGATATGGTGCGTGAAAAAGTCTTTAAGGCTGCAGGCTGTGATGCGCAGGAGATTGTAGAGTTTGATGATGCGCACGAGCTTCGCGAGTGCTTAGAGAGTCCGAGTCTTTTTTTTCGCAAACGACTGATTATTGTACGGGATGCGCAAAGTTTACAGAATATTCATGTTGTTACCGATGTCCCTGACTGTATTTGTATTTTTGAAGCAACAAACTGTGATCAGCGCAAAAAGGTGTATAAGTATTTTGCTGAAAAAGGGCGCATTGTCCAGTATGAAGCTCCGCCAGAGAAGAAGCGTGCTGCATGGGTGCAGTACTTTGCTAAAAAGCACGGCACGAGTATCTCGGTTGATGAGAGTGCGCAGCTCCAATCTGCTGATCCTTTTTCGCTTTATGGTCTTTCACTGGAAATTGCAAAGCGTTCTTTATGTGATCAGGATGTTTCCTTGTTGCCTCAAGGTGGTAGTCCAAGGGCCTATTTTGAGGCATTTTTTCTTCGTGACCATGTGACTGCGCTCCGTCAAGTGGGTGCACTAGCGCAGGACACGCAAGGTACTATTATGATGCTTGGTTTGATGAACTGGCATATTGCGTCGCTGTTGCATATGCATGATGGGCCATCCATGCACCGAACAAGTTTTGCGCGTGGGTTTTTAGCGCGTATTTTTCCACTTTGGAAGCCAGACGAGCTTGGGGCGCTTATTCAGGATCTTTTTGAGATAGACGTTGCTATCAAGCTTGGTCAGGGGCATGCTTATGCGCAGTTCACGCTTCTTGCGGGGCGCTATTCCTCAGGCTCAGGATAAAGTGGTTCGAGCTGATCGGTTGTGATTGGTAGATGTGGAAATATATGAGTACCGCTTTTTTGTTGGCGTTCGGAGGACGCATTGAGTTGTAGTGCTGGTAATAAAAAATCTTGGCCTGTGCGATACGCTTCATTTTCAACTAGGATCATATTTGTTGTTGTTGTCACAACATGAGGGTGGGTGAGTCTTGCTGCAGCCCGGAGCACTGGATCGTCGATCCCTAAGTAGATGTTTTGCCTGATGTGGTGGATTGCCTCAATAGGGATATTTTCGTAAATGTTAACATGACCGACATGAGGCGGTATTGCTGTTAGGATTGATGCAGAAAATGGATAGTACATGCTGACAAGATGTATGTGTTTTGGAATGTTCGCCACTGTCTGCTCAGGTACTCCATAGAGCAAAACGACATCCAGTATGTGAGGGGGCAGCGCTTGAACTGCTTCAGCTGAGATGTCGGCGATCATGGCTCTGAGTTTGTGTGTTGGGATAGTTGCGACATCTTCAGGTCGACAATTATTGTGAATAATTATATGTTGGCTGCTTGAGCAGTGGAGGGAGCACGGCCGGATATTTTCTGGCGTCGCAACTGCAATCTGAAGACAAGTAAGAAAGAGTAACATTTCTTGAATGATGGTAGAATGCTTGTTCCTGCTTGTCAAGGAGATAAAAGTTTGAAAAAGCGCATTTTTTGTGTATTGACATTAAAGGTATGAAAAGATGCTGGTTCGGATGTATAGCGCGATAAGATGACTTCATTGTCAATTTCTTGCTTGAGGATGAGATTGTTGTCGACAATATCTATGACTTTGACGGCATGGTCGTTCATGAACACGGCGTGCATATCGTTAGTGCTGTCGTCTGAGGGTTTGTAGAGTAAATCAGATGAGCTATGGACAATAAGTTCTTCTGCTGTGGCGTCAAGTGATTCACAAGGAGCGTCTTTGAGGGGTTCTATTTGCTGAAAGTGAGGCTTGAGTTGGTACACTCGATGGGTGCCTTGGTTATTGAGGCATGCGTAGAGTGTGTTACCAATAAAAGCAACAGGATTGTGTGGGGCAAATGTTAGTGTGCGACTTTCAAGATGTACCAGGAGTTTTTCGTTGGCGCTGTTTGCTTTGAGTTTAAAGAGACTTCGTGTGCCATCGCGAATGGCATCAAAGAAAAAGGCGCCATCAGGAAGAACGCCAAGAAAAGACATTGTCATAGATTTTTTTGTTTCCCTATAGTGCCCGTCTTTGAAAAGAATGGCTTCTTCTGGGATATTGACAAGGACCTCTCCATGCTTATTGACAGCAAATTTTTGAATGACCGGGTGTGAGAATAGTGTTTCTGGATTAGTAGATGGTCTTTTTTTGAAAATGTGTTGGTACCCGCCAAATGCTGCTTGGTAGTAGATAAATCCTTGCTGATCTTCGAAGATTTTTGCGCCAAGCGTCATAGAAAGAAGGCGGTGATCAATGCAAACAACTTTTCCTGATGCAAGATTGATGGATGAAAGAGGGCATTGGCTTTTTGTTATAAGATAAAGCTTTTTTCCATTGAGGTGCCAGGCAATAAGAGTGTCAATATTTTGATCAACTGTCTCATGTGTTTCTTTCAGGCCCATAAGGCTAAAAGTCGGTCCTTTGCCCTCAATGAAAAGAGCCTGAAGATTTGTCAGATCAAGCTTGCTTGGAAGAGATGGCCATGACACAGGTGCAAGTTGGAAGAACTGCATAGGGGGCCCAAATGCCCTTTGGGGAGCAGGTTGGATAACTTGAGTCTGCTGCTGGCAATTGGTAATGGCAAAAAGTAAAAAAAGATACCGCATAGTATAAACTCCCTGTGCGGTGGAGTGCATAGATTGTGCCAGGAAAAAATTGCATGCGGCCTTATTTCCTGCAACTGTCAGGGTAGATTTCGAAATCGGTAAAAGGAAGGTCTATCCTATGCCTCCTAGCCTGGGTAGTTTGCTAGGGGGTATAGATTTATGGCTTGATGAGAGACAGGGTGGGTGTTACGGTGCTAGTCGGGGGATGGTAGTGACTATGTATATTCTCAATAAAGTGCCGCAAAGAGTGCGTGGCGCGCTATTTTTGTATTTTTCTGTACTCTCGGCACATGCGACCGCAATTACCTTGCCGTTCAGTTTTACAGCAGGGAGTCCAATATCGGCGAGTCAGATGATGGGTAATTTTGTGTGCCGTAGTCTCACATAAGAAGGAGCTAGAAATGAGCAACTAACGATGTGGACAAGCTATGGGAAAGATGAGGGTGGGCCCCTCGGACTCGGCGTACAGGCGCAGGGTTCAAACCACTTCAAG